>NZ_JAMXSG010000049.1:0-25363 GCF_024124365.1 Pseudonocardia sp. McavD-2-B | reverse complement strand
CGCTCCCGCCGTGCCCGCGGCCCCGGCAGCACCGGGCGCCCCGGCCGTCGCCACCACCCCGGACGGCACCGCCGCTCCGCAGGCCCCGGCCGACGCCCGGACCCAGGACGCGCCGGAGCGCACCGCCCCGACCCGCCCCAGCCTGTGGGAGCGACTCTTCGGCACCACCCGCTGACCTGCGACGCAGGCACCGCCACGCGACGGCGTCCCGCACCGGGGCGCCGTCGCGGCGCGTCTCAGGGGAGCTCGGTCGCCCAGCCCCGCTGCAGCGCCCCCAGCACCTCGTCGAGCAGGTCGGCGAGCTCGGAGCCGTCGTCGGCGAGCCAACGCTCGTAGGCCGCGATGCACACGCCCAGGCATGCGTGCCCGACGCTCTGCGGGACGAGCTCCGAGGAGTCCTCGCCACGACGCTCGGCCACGTAGTCGGCCACGACCTCCCGCCACGAGGCGTAGCGCAGCGTCGAGTGCGCCTGCAGCGCCGGGGTCCGAAGGATCAGCCGCAGCCGGCGCCTGTGCCAGGGCTGCTCGTCCGGCTCGACGTGGTTGAACTCCAGCACCGCCCGCCGGACCCCCTCCAGCGTCGGCAGGTCCGACGGCTGGGCCGCGAGCACCGCGCGCATCCGCACCAGCTGCTCGTCGAAGGCGCCCCAGGCGATGTCGTTCTTGGAGGCGAAGTACCGGAAGAACGTGCGACGCCCGATCCCCGCGGCGTGCGCGACGTCGTCGACGGTCGTGTGCTCGAACCCCTGGTCGCTGAACATCTCCAGCGCGATGTGCTCGATCTCCGAGCGGGAGGTGACCGGGCGACGACCGGCGCGGCGCGCCCCGCCCCCGCCGGCACTTCCGGTCCCGTCGTTCTCGGTCACCGCTGACATCGTCGCCCCGCCGTGCTCCCCGACTCCTCCGTCGTGCCTGCGACCGGCGGACCGGGAGGGTCGAGCGGAACGCCGTCGGCCCCGATCATCCCACGTCGCGGTCGGCCCGTCGGCGCACGTCGCCCCTGTTCGGCGGCCGTTCGTCGCGTGGGCTCTCCACTTTGTCGGTGTGGCGCGGCACACTCGCGGCCAGACGGACCGGGACCCACCCGGACGGGTACGTCGAGGGGGAACCATGAGCGCACCCGCACGGGCCGCCGACACCACCGTGGACGAGCGGCCACCCGAGGAACGCCTCGAGGACCACCGGCGCGAGCTGACCGGCTACTGCTACCGGATGCTCGGCTCGGCGTTCGAGGCCGAGGACGCGGTGCAGGACACGATGGTCCGGGCCTGGAGGGGCGTCGCGAAGTTCGACGGCCGCTCCTCGCTGCGGTCCTGGCTGTACCGCATCGCCACCAACGTCTGCATCGACGCGTTGAACGGGCGCAAGCGCCGCGCCGTCCCGATGGACATCGGAGGCCCCGGCGCACCGGTCGCCGAGTCGCTGCGCGAGCCGCTGCCCGACGCCGAGTGGCTCGAACCGATGCCCGACGCCCGGGTGTCGACGCCGGCCGGGGACCCGGCGGACAAGGCCGTCGCGAAGGAGACGATCCGGCTCGCGTTCATCGCGGCGCTGCAGCACCTGCCGGCCCGCCAGCGCGCCGTGCTGATCCTGCGCGAGGTCCTGTGCTG
The DNA here is from genome assembly GCF_024124365.1 of Pseudonocardia sp. McavD-2-B. NCBI lineage: Bacteria > Bacillati > Actinomycetota > Actinomycetes > Pseudonocardiales > Pseudonocardiaceae > Pseudonocardia > Pseudonocardia sp. McavD-2-B. The sequence continues at coordinate 23,753 of NZ_JAMXSG010000049.1, read as the reverse complement.
GAAGGCCGCCGAGGTCGCCGAGCTGCTGGACACGTCCGTCGCGTCGGTCAACAGCGCCCTGCAGCGCGCCCGCGCCACCCTGGGCGAACAGGGCATCTCCGAGGCGGCGCCGCAGACCTCCCCGGCGATGGACCCGGCGCAGACCGCGCTGCTGATGCGCTACATGGCAGCGTTCGAGGCCTTCGACATGGAGGCGCTGACGGCGCTGCTCCACGAGGACGTCGAGCAGAACATGCCTCCGCTGGAGCTCTGGTTCCGCGGCCGGGACGACGTCATCGCCTGGATGGCGACCGGCCCCGGGCAGGGCTGCCGCGGGTCGCGGGTGGCTCCGGTGGAGATCAACGGGACGGTCGGCTTCGCCCAGTGGAAGCCGTCCGGGCCGAACGGCGAGTTCGAGGCCTGGGGCATCACGGCCCTGCGGATCGAGGACGGGGTCGTCACCGGGCTGAGCATCTTCCTCAACACCGAGCTGTTCGGCTACTTCGGGCTGCCGCTGAAGCTGGCCGACCGGCCGGAGCTGTGGGAACCGAAGGCCGGCTGACGCCGCCCGGGCTCGCCGCCTGGCCGGGGCTGCGCATCACGGCCCGGCTCGGCGGCGGGCACCGCGGCGCGGTCTGGGCGGCGACGGACGGGAGCCGACGGCTGGTGGTCCACCGGAGTGGGCGGACGCCCGCGGCGCTGGACTGGGAGCTCGACCTGACCGGCGAGCTGCGGGCCCACGGTTTCCGCGTACCCGACGTCGTCCCGACCGGTGACGGACGGCGGCGGTGCGGGGCGGTCGTCGTCCGGACCTGGCTCGACGGCGACCCACCCGGGCCGGGCGACGAGGCGGCCATCGCCGCCGAGCTGCGCCGGCTGCACGCCCTCACCTCGGGGCGGAGCCAGCGGCCGGGGTTCGTGGGCACGACCGAGCTGCTCGCGGGCGCCGACCGGGGTGGGGACGTGGACCTGACCGCGATGCCGTCCGATGTCGTCGCGGAGTGCCGGGCCGCGTGGGCCGTGGTGGACGGTCCGGTCGCCGTCGTCCACGGCGACCCCGGCCCGGGCAACATCCGGGTCCTGGACGGACGTCCGGGCCTGCTCGACTGGGACGAGTGCCGGGTGGACCGGGCGGTGCTCGACCTCGACGGTGGTCCCGGGGCGGCACGCGAGGTCCGCCGCGCCGTCGACGCGTGGGAGGTCGCGGTCTGCTGGACCGTCGAACCCGGCTACGCCCGGGAGCGGCTCGCCGCGCTGCGCGCCGCCCCCTGACCGGGCCTCACGCCGCCGGCGTCACCGCGGCGACCCGCTCCCCCGCCGTCCGGGCGTCGACGCGGGCGCGCTCGCGCTTCTCCGCGGCCAGCGGGCGCAGCTCGCTCATCGCGGGCACCACGTCGGCCAGGGTCAGCTCCGTCTCCACGACGGTCACGTCGGCACCCCACACGTCACGCAGGATGCGGGTGATCCAGCCGGAGCCGTGGTCCCACCCCTCGCGCGGGGTGCCCGGCCCGTAGCCGCCTCCCCGGGAGACCACGAGCACGACCGGACGGCCGGCGAGGGGCGTGCTCCCCGGCGCGAACCGGGGGTCGGTGATCAGTGCGTCGACCCAGGTCTTCAGGTGCGCGGCGATGCCGAAGTTGTAGAGCGGCGATCCGACGACGACGGCGTCCGCGGCCAGCACCTCGTCAGCCAACTCCGCGATGCGCGCGAGGGCCCCGCGCTGCTCCGGGGTGCGGTCGGCCTCGGCCACGTATCCGGCCGCGACCGCGGTGGTCCACAGGTCGGCGGGCAGCGGGGCGGTGCCCAGGTCACGGCGGACGACCTCGGCGCCCGGTCGCGCGTCGAGGTAGGCGCGCTCGACCTCGTCGGCGATCTCGCGGCTGACGGAGCCCTCGGTGCGGATGCTCGCGTCGAGTCGGAACAGGGACACGGTGACCTCCCGGTCGATCTGGAGTGAAGATGTTCTGTTGAACAGAGTATCTGCACGAGAGAAGACCTTGGCAAGCACGTATCCTGTGACGATGTCCGGTCCGTCCGCCCCGCAGAGCGTCGAGTGCGACCTGGCGTGGGCGTTGACCCGGGTGGCGCGCGACCACGCCACGGCGGTGCAGTGCGTCGTCGGCACGCTGCCCGGCGGTCAGCGCGGTTTCCAGGTGCTCGCCGCCGCGGCCGGGGACGATCCGCCCACCCAGCTCGCGCTCGCCCGCAAGCTCGGCGTGGACCGCACCGTGATGACCTACCTGCTGGACAAGGTCCAGCAGGCGGGACTGATCGAGCGGCGGCCCGACCCGAACGACCGGCGGGCCCGCCGGATCGTGCTCACCACGGCCGGCCGGGCGCTGCTCTGCGAGACCGAGACCCGGCTGCGCGCCGCCGAGGCCCACATCCTGGCGCCGCTCTCCCCGGACGAGCAGGGCGCGCTCCGGACGCTGCTGCGACGGGTCGCGACCGCGGGCACCGACCCGACCTCCGCCGAGGGCGAACCCCGTCCGCCGTCGGCGTAACCGCAGGTCAGGTGGCCCACCCCGGCCCTAGTGTCGGGCGGCACCCGAGGAGCGGAGATCCGATGCCCGTCCTGTCCACCCCGTCCGACCCCGCCGACCGCCTGCTCGGCGAGCGGATCGTGCTGCTCGCCCGCGAGCTCGACGACGACGTCGCCGCCGAGACCTGCGCGCGCCTGCTGCTGCTGGCCGCGGAGGACGCGCGCCGCGACATCACCCTGCACGTCCTGGCGCCCGGCGGCTCCCCGGTCGCCGCGATGGCGGTGCACGACACGATCCGCACGCTCGGCGTCGACGTCGCGACCGTCGCCGTGGGATCACTCGCGGGCCCGGTGCCGTTCCTCGTCGCGTCGGGGACGCCGGGCAAGCGGCTCGCTCGCGCGCACGCCGCGTTCCTGCCCACCGCGGACGGGCCGGTCCGCGGCTCGCACCCCGGCGACGTGCGGGTCCGGGCCGACCACCTCGCCGGACGCCGCCGCGAGATCGAGTCGCTGACCGCGGCGTACTGCGGCGCCCCACTGCCCGACGACGCCCGGGACCGCTGGCTGTCGGCGGCGGAGGCGGTGACGTTCGGCATCGTCGACGGACTGTCGGAACCCCGGACCGAAACGGATAGCTAGAGTCTCCGATGTGCGAGTCTCGGATCTGTCCCGGTCGTCCGGTGTCCCCGTCGCGACGATCAAGTACTACCTGCGCGAGGGCCTGCTGCCCCGCGGCGAGACGACGTCACCGAACCAGGCCCGCTACGACGACGCGCACATCCGACGGCTGCGCCTGATCCGGGCGCTCGTCGAGGTCGGCGGGCTGCCGATCGCGACCGTCCGCGAGGTGCTGTCGGCCGTCGACGACCCCGCGGTCGGCCTGCACGACATGCTCGGCCGGACGGTCTACGCGATCACCGGCGACGTCGGCGCGTCCGGCTCGCTCGACGAGGCGGAGGCCGACCTGGCCGGAGCCATGGCCCACCTGGGCTGGCAGGTCGAGAAGGACGCGCCCGCGCTGGCCGGGGCCCGGTCGGTGCTGGCCCGGATGCACGAGCTGGGCTGGGGCCCCGGCGAGGAGACCCTGCGGGCGTGGGCCGAGGCCGCCGACCGCGCCGCGGAGGGCGACCTGGCCGCGATCGGACGGACCACCGACCGCGAGGAAGCCGCGGAGACCGCATTGGTCGGCACCGTCCTCGGCGACGCCCTGCTCGCGGCCCTGCGCCGGATCGCCCAGGAGAGCCGCTCCGCGCAGCGCTACCGCGCCGGATCCTGAGCCCCGGGCAGCCGCACCGTCACCAGCACCGCGCGGTGGTCGCTGCCCGGGGTCTCGAGGACGACGTGGCGGCGGGTCACCGACCCGCGGGGCACGAGCACGTGGTCGATGCGGATCCCGGCCCAGCGCGGCAGCGACGACGGGAAGGTCCCCACGAGCCCCCGCCCGGTGCCGTCGGTGGCGTCGACGCAGTCGCCGGACGCGTCGCGCAGCCGCCGGTGGTCGACGACGGCGTTGAGGTCCCCGGCCACGACCGGCGCCGGTCGGGTGCGGGTCCACTCCCCGATCAGCGCGAGCTCACCGGTCCACAGCTCGGTCCACCGCGGGTTCGTCGGGGCGGAGGTGTGCACCGCGTACAGCGTCCGGGCACCGAGCAGCCCACCGGTGACCTCCAGGTACGGCAGCCGCATCCCCTGCCCGGGCCGGACGTCGACCTCCCCGGCCCGCGGCGCGACCAGTACCACCGTGCCGCGCTGGTCCGGGACGCCGGGCGGGACCGAGGACCAGCCGCGGTAGCCGCCGAGCAGGGGCAGGAGCCGGTCGAGGTAGGCGACGCCCGCCTCGGGCAGCACGACGACGTCCGGCCGCTCCCGGGTCACCGTCGCGGCGAGCGCGCCGGTGTCGGCCCGCCCCAGCAGCACGTTCGCGACGAGCACGGTCAGCTCGGGCCCGTCCGGCAGCGGGCCCTCCGGGCGCGGCAGCACCCGTCGCAGCGCGGGAGCGGCGGCCGCGGCGCCGGCCAGGCCCACCGCCGTCGCGGTGCGGCGCAGCCCGGTGAGCCGCAGGAGACCAGCGACCCCCAGTCCTGCGACGCCGAGGTGCGGACGCAGTGCGGTCAGACCGACCAGGGCGGAGCGCCGGTCGGTCCGCCACCGCCGCGGCAACACGGTGACGGCGGTACGCAGGGCTCGGTCGACGATCACGGACACGGGTGGACAACGCACGCGGGCCGCGCACGGTTCCACGGGAGCTATATGAACAGTTTAACTATCCGATAGTTACAGTATCCACATGCGGACATCCTCGCGTGGCACCGTCCGTCTCGACCCCGCCCGCACGGTCGCGATCCGCGCCGGGGCGGTGCTCGCGCTGGCCGGGATGGCGCTCGGCTTCCTGATGACGTCACCGACTAAGGACCAGCTCGCCGACTTCCGCGGGATCGCCGGGGCGCACACCGTCGGCGTCCCCGACGGCGGCCCGGGCCTGCCGCTGGTCGGGTGGAGCACGCTGGGCGGTGACCTGCGCGTCCCGCACTTCGTCGGGATGTACGCGCTGCAGCTGCTGCCACTGCTGCTGATCGTGTTCGAGCTGGCCGCAGGGCGGGTGGCCCGGCCGGCCGACCCACGGGTGCGTCGCGACCTGATGACGACGGCCGCCGCCGGCTACACCGGCCTGCTCGCCCTGCTGACCTGGCAGGCCCTGCGCGGACAGCCGCTCGTCGCCCCGGACGCGCTCACCGTCGCCGCGGCCGGGGCGCTGACGGTCCTGGTGTGGCCGGTGCCGTCGTCGCGCTGCGGGAGCGGCGACCGGTGCTCACGCCAGGCAGGTGAGCGGGCGCCCGCCGTTGTACTCGACCATCTCGGCGAGCGCGGCGATGGTGTCGATCGGGGCGCCGCGCTCGGCGCCGTCGAGCTCGGCGTAGGCGCGGTGCAGGTTCCCGACGATGCGCTCGACGTCCGGCCAGTCGCCGAACCGGCCGAGGTCGGTGTCGCGGGCGGCCTCCAGCGGGCGGACACCGGCGTCGCGGGCGCGCTCGGCCAGGTCGAGGACGAACCGCAGGTAGTCGACCGTGTCCCGGACCGGCCCGTCGCCCTGGAACACCGGCCCGTGGCCGGGCACCGTCGTCGCGACCCCGAGCGGGAGCACCACCTGCTCCAGGACGTCGATCGCGCCGGTCACCGAGCCCATCAGCAGGAACGGCGTGCCGCCGTGGAAGACCAGGTCCCCGCAGTAGAGGACCGACCGGTCGGGTACGTGCACGAGGACGTCGTTGGTGGTGTGGGCGGGCGTCCCGACGTGGAGGACGTCGGCCCTCAGGTCCCCCAGGTGCAGCGCGACGCGGTCGGTGAAGGTGAGGAACGGCGGGTCCAGCGGGAGCGAGCCCCAGTCGCCGTGGTCCCAGAACGGCAGGTCCCGGGGCGGGCCGAAGGCGATCATCTCCGCGCGTGCCCGCTCGTGTGCGACGACCGTCGCGCCGGAGAACAGGGCGTTGCCCCAGGTGTGGTCGCCGTGGTGGTGGGTGTTGACCAGCGTGCGGACCGGCCGGTCGGTGACCTCGCCGATCGCGGCCGCGAAGGCCCGGGTCCGGCGCTCGGTGGAGCAGGAGTCGACGGCGACGGCCCCCTGCGGCCCGACGAGCAGGCCCGCGTTGTTGATCCACCAGGTGCCGTCCGGCTGGACGTAGGCGAAGAGCCCGTCGGAGATCTCCTCCAGCCGGGGCGGGCCGGGGACGGTGATGTCGTGCGGGTGGGAGCTCATCGGCCGATCGTGACCGAACCGACCCCGGAACGCACGAGAGCCGGTCGGTGGCTACCGACCGGCTCTGCGGGGGATCAGGACTGTGGCCAGGGGCGGGGTCGAACCGCCGACCTTCCGCTTTTCAGGCGGACGCTCGTACCAACTGAGCTACCTGGCCCCGGCCTCCGGTGAACCGGAGATCCAGAGAGTGGAGCGACCCAGACGGGACTCGAACCCGCGACCTTCGCCGTGACAGGGCGACGCGCTAACCAACTGCGCCACTGGGCCTTGCTCTCGCGAAACGCATCGTATCCGATGTGTCTCGCGGTACCCCCAACGGGATTCGAACCCGCGCTGCCGCCTTGAAAGGGCGGAGTCCTAGGCCGCTAGACGATGGGGGCTGGGACCAGGCCCGAGGGCCTCGACCTTCCCTCAACGGCTGTCCGTTGGGAGTGAGTAAACCTTACGACACCGCTCCGAGGGGCCCTGCAACCACCCCCCGTTTCCGGCGTCGCCGCAGGTCAGCGAGCCACGGGTGGCGGCTGTTCCGGGTTGCCGGAGATCAGCCCCAGCATGTCGAGCAGCTCCCGCAGATCCTCGGAGTCGTCCGAGTTCCGGGCGACGACGAGCCGGGCGCGCTGCACCTGGTCGTCGGAGACCTTGAAGGCGTCGGCCGCGTTCCGCGGCGCCGGAATGGAACTGGTGTCGTCGTCGATGCCGCGCTTCGCGCCGATGGTCACGAGGCCTCCCCGTAGGCCGCCAGGACCTGCTCCGGGCCCGTCCGTGGGACGCGCCGCGTGCCGGTGTCCGTCGGTACCGCCACGTGCTGTGGCCGTGACCAAGACGTTACCCATCGTGCGGGGACCCCGCACGCCCCTTCCCGGGTGACGGCCGATCACCCAGCGCTGTGCGGGACGGGTGCGGCTCAGCGATCCGGCGAGACCCGGCAGGGGCTGCCGGACAGCTCCCCGACCGGCACGGATGCCGCCAGCGCCCAGTACCCGGCGGGCGACGGGTGGAGCCCGTCGCCGGAGTCCAGATCCGGACGGAGCCGGTGCGGGTCACCCGGGTCGCCCAGCGCGGCGGCCGCGTCGATCACCCCGTCGGCCCAGCGACGACCGTCCGAACGGAGCCAGCCGTTCACCTCGTCCCGGGCCGCGACGGCCGTCGGGGTGGCGCGACCGCCGCTGGCCGACGGCGGGATGGTGGTGAGGAACACGCGCAGCCCCGCGGCGCGGGCCCGCTGGGCGAAGCCCTGCAGCCCGGCGACGAGGTCACCGGCGGCCGCGCCGGCGGCGAGGTCGTTGGTGCCGACGAGCAGCACCACGTCGCGCACGCCGGGGACGGCGGCCACGTCGTCGTCCCAGCGGGTCGACGGCGCGTCACCGCCGGCCGGTGGATCGTCCTGCAGCAGCTGGTTGCGCGACAGTCCCGCGTTCAGCACGGTCATCGGCCGGTCGCCGCCCGCCGCGGCCAGCCGGGCGGCGAGCTGGTCGGGGAAGCGGTCGTCGCCGCCGGGGGTGGAGCCCACGCCGTCGACGAGGGAGTCCCCGATCACGAGGACGGCGCCGTCCGGGCGGGCCGCCAGGACCTCCAGACCGGTCAGCACCGGCCAGGACTGCAGGGTCGTGTCGAAGCCCGCCGCGTCCGGGGCCGCGGTGCGGTCCCCCGGCCCGGACAGCCAGGCGGTGCGCATCGCGACCGGGTGCGAGCCGATCGTGCGCGGTACCTCGGCCAGGAACAGGCTCACCGTCAGCGGCACGCCCGCCGCGGCGGCGACCGGTGCGGGATCGGTCAGCACCTCGGCACCCGCCGGGATGTCGGCCACGGGGGCCCCGCCGACGGTCAGCGGGACCGGCCGGGTCACCGCGGCGCCCGGGCCGGTGGCGCCGACGGTCATCGCCGCGATCCGCAGCGGCCCGTCGCCGTGCCGGTTGGACAGCCGCAGCCGCAGCTCCTCCCCCGCCGCGCCGGGCCGCACCACCATCCGCAGCGTCCGGCCGGCGAGGCTGTCGCCGGGGACGGCCTGCTGTGCGGCGTGCCAGGCGGCCGTCCAGCCGGGGGTGCACGTCGTCGCCGCGGCCGCCGCCGGGACGACCGACGGGACCGGGGCACAGCCCGCGGCCACGAACCCGGCGAGCAGCGTCCCGAGCACCGCCGCACCGGCGGCACCCCGCCTGCCACGCCACCGGACCGCACCGTCGTCGGGCCGCACCGGCACCGCCTCCCGTCCGTGGGCCCGCCCGCGGATCGGACGGGTCCCCCACGCGCTGTGTCGGGCCGTCACCCGATCACGTTACGGATCCGCCCGGTCACACTGCGACGATCGGCGCGTCGTCGTCGCCGAACGGCCCGTCCCTCCGGAGCGGTCCGCCCACTAGAGGGCTGCGCGTTGTCGGTGTCACCTCCTAGGGTCGTCGGCGACACGAGGGGCGGCCACCGTGGGCCGCCGGGATCGTCAGGGGAAGAGGACGACGGTGACCGCCTACGAGGAGATCTTCCGTTCCAGTGTGGACGACCGTGAGGGCTTCTGGCTCCGCGCGGCCGGCGGGATCGACTGGGACGTCGTCCCGACCCGCGCGCTCGACGAGTCGAACCCGCCGTTCTACCGCTGGTTCCCCGACGGCGAGCTGAACGTCGCGTACAACGCGCTCGACCGGCACGTCGACGCCGGGAACGGCGACCGCACGGCCCTGGTGTACGACTCGCCGGTCACCGGGTCGCGGCGCTCCTACACCTATGCGGAGCTGCGCGACGAGGTCGCGCTGTTCGCGGGCGTGCTGCGCGACCAGGGCATCGGCCACGGCGACCGGGTCGTCGTCTACATGCCGATGGTCCCCGAGGCCGCGATCGCGATGCTCGCCTGCGCCCGCCTCGGCGCCGTCCACTCGGTGGTCTTCGGCGGGTTCGCCGCCAAGGAGCTCGCCGTCCGGATCGACGACGCCGGGCCCAAGGTCGTCGTCTCGGCGTCCTGCGGCATCGAGGGCAAGCGCGTCATCGAGTACAAGCCGCTGCTCGACCGGGCGATCGAGCTGTCGGACCGCAAGCCCACGTCCACGGTGATCCTGCAGCGCGAGCAGGCCACCGCGCAGCTGGGCCCGACCGACGTCGACTGGGCCGAGGCCGTCGCCCACGCCACGCCGGCCGACCCGGTCCCGGTGAAGGCCACCGACCCGCTCTACGTGCTCTACACCTCCGGTACCACCGGCAAGCCGAAGGGCGTGGTGCGCGACTCGGGCGGCTACGCCGTCGCCCTGGCCTGGTCGATGCCCAACATCTACGACGTCGGCCCCGGCGAGACGATCTTCACCGCGTCCGACGTCGGCTGGGTCGTCGGCCACTCCTACATCGTCTACGCGCCGCTGCTGGCCGGAGCGACGACCGTGCTCTACGAGGGCAAGCCCGTCGGCACGCCGGACGCCGGGCAGTTCTGGCGGGTCGTCCAGGAGAACGGGGTGAAGTCCGTCTTCACCGCGCCCACGGCGTTCCGGGCGATCAAGAAGGAGGACCCGGAGGGCACGTTCCTCGGGCAGTACGACGTGTCCTCGCTGAAGTACCTCTTCCTCGCCGGGGAGCGCCTCGACCCCGAGACCCACCGCTGGGCCTCGGATCTGCTCGACATCCCCGTCATCGACCACTGGTGGCAGACCGAGACCGGCTGGCCGATCGCAGCCAACCCGGCGGGCATCGAGCTGCTGGAGATCAAGCCCGGCTCACCGACCCGTGCCATGCCCGGCTGGGACGTCCAGGTCCTCGACGAGCGGGGCGACCCGGCCGAGCCCGGTGTCGACGGCGCGATCGTGGCGAAGCTGCCGCTGCCGCCCGGTGCGTTCCCGACCCTGTGGAACGACGACGAGCGCTACGTCAGCTCCTACATGTCGGCGTTCGAGGGCTACTACCTCACCGGCGACGGCGGGCACCTCGACGCCGACGGCTACGTCTTCGTCATGGGCCGCACCGACGACGTCATCAACGTCGCGGGCCACCGTCTGTCCACCGGCGGGATGGAGGAGGTCCTGGCCTCGCACCCGGACGTCGCGGAGTGCGCGGTGATCGGCGTCGCGGACACCATGAAGGGGCAGATCCCGCGCGGTTTCGTGGTGCTGAAGTCCGGCGTCGACAGCGACGCCGAGGGCTACGAGGACGGGCTGCGCGCCGAGCTCGTGCAGATGGTGCGCGACCAGATCGGCGCGGTCGCCTCCCTCAAGGACGTCGCGATCGTCCCGGCCCTGCCCAAGACCCGTTCCGGCAAGATCCTCCGCAAGACCATGCGCGGGATCGCCGACGGCGCCGAGGAGCCGGTGCCCTCCACCATCGACGACGCGTCGGTGCTGGACACGCTGCGTCCGGTGCTGCGGAGGGAGTGAGCGCCCTCCATCGGGTGGTCCGGATGCGCCCCGCTTGACCCGGATCACCCGATGGCGGTAACGGCGGACGGCCGCGACCCGATGGTTGGTCGACGGCCGCTGCCGCTCCCCGGCATCCCCCGCGCGGTCGTCGACGTGGAGGTGTGCCGTGGACCCGGCGCGACTGCGACTCGCGGCACTGGCCGCCCCGGTGGCGCTCGGCGCCCTGCTCGGCGTGGCCGCGATGCTCGAACCCGACGAGGTGCGCCTGCCCTCGGTCGGCAGCATCCCGGTGACCACCCGGGCGACGACCGCGCTCCTCACCGGGGTGCCGCACACCACCCCGCCGCCGACGCCCGTGCAGGCCCGCGCGAACCTCGCGCCGCAGCCGTTGCCGACCGCCGCCCAGACCCGCGACAGCCGCTGACCTGCAGCCTTCCCGAGCGAGGAAGGGAAGCATAACCGCAGGTCAGGGAGCCCTCAGTCCTGCGGCGTCGGCACGGCGGGGGCACCATGGATGCCATGAAGGTCATCGTGGATTTCGACCGCTGCGAGAGCAATGCGGTCTGCATGGGTGTCGCGCCGGAGGTCTTCGAGGTGCGCGACGACGACTACCTCTACATCCTCGACGAGAACCCGGCCGAGTCGCTGCGGCCGAAGGTCGAGGAGGCGGCACGGAGCTGCCCCAAGGCCGCCATCACGATCGAGGACTGAGCCCCGGCGGTCGGGGGCGCCGGGGGGCGCGGCCGGCGCGAGTTGCCGGGCACTCCTCGCAGCGAGCAGGATCGCGGCGACGAGTGCACCGCCTGCGAAGGAGCCGACCGTGACACAGGGCGCGACGACCGACGTCTGGACCACCCCGCTCACCCCGCTGGCCTTCCTGGGCCGCTCGGCCGAGGTGTTCGCGGAGTCCACGGCGATCGTCTACGGCGACCGCAGGCACACCTACGCCGAGTTCGCGGCGGAGGCGACCCGGGTGGCGAACGCCCTCGCCGCGTCGGGCGTCGAGCCCGGTGACCGGGTCGCCTACCTGCTACCGAACGTCCCGGAGATGCTCGTCGCGCACTTCGCGGTGCCGCTGGCGGGCGCGGTCCTGGTCGCGATCAACACACGGCTGTCGACCGAGGAGGTCCGCTACATCCTGGACCACTCGGCGGCCACGGTGCTGGTCGTCGACGCCGTCCTGTACGAGACGGTCCGCCCGGTCGCCGACGAGCTGGCCACGGTCCGCGAGATCGTCACCGTCGTCGACCCTGCGGCGCCCGGCGACGGCGTCGGCTCCGGGACGAGCTACGCCGACCTGCTCGCCCGCGGCTCGGACGACCCGCGGCCCTGGGCCGTCGACGACGAGCAGGCCACCATCACGATCAACTACACCTCGGGGACGACCGGCAACCCGAAGGGCGTCGAGTACCACCACCGCGGTGCGTACCTGAACTCCTTCGGCGAGATCGTCCACTCCGGGCACACCGCGGACAGCGTCTACCTGTGGACGCTGCCGATGTTCCACTGCAACGGCTGGTGCACCCCGTGGGCCGTGACGGCCATCGGCGGCACCCACGTCTGCCTGCGCGAGGTCCGCGGCGACACCATCTGGCGGCTGATCGGCGAGCACGGCGTCACCCACCTCAACGGCGCCCCGACCGTCGTCACGACGATCATGAACTCACCCGAGGCCGTCACCCTGGACTACCGGCTGACGATCACGACGGCCGGCGCGCCGCCGTCGCCGACGACCATCCTGCAGATGGAGCGGATGGGGTTCCGCATCGTGCACGTGTACGGCCTCACCGAGACCTACGGGCCGTACGCGGTGAACCAGTACCAGCACGCCTGGGACGACCTCGACGGCGAGGAACGGGCCCGGCTCCAGGCCCGCCAGGGGGTCGGCATGGTGTGCGCGGACCGGGTCCGGGTGGTCGACGAGGAGATGGCCGACGTCCCCCGCGACGGCGCCACGATGGGCGAGATCGTGATGCGCGGGAACAACGTCATGAAGGGCTACCACCGCGACGAGGAGAAGACCGCGGAGGCGTTCCGGGGTGGCTGGTTCCACTCCGGCGACCTGGGCGTCGTGCACCCCGACGGCTACGTCGAGCTGCGCGACCGGGCCAAGGACGTGGTCATCTCCGGCGGCGAGAACATCTCCACCGTCGAGGTCGAGCAGGCGATCGTCTCGCACGACGCGGTGCTGGAGGCCGCCGTCGTCGGGGTGCCGGACGAGAAGTGGGGCGAGGTCTGCAAGGCCTTCGCCGTGCTCAAGCCGGGCCGCTCCGCCGAGCCGCAGGAGCTGATCGACCACGTGAAGACGAGGATCGCCCGGTACAAGGCGCCCAAGTACGTCGAGCTGGTCGACGAGCTGCCCAAGACCTCCACCGGCAAGGTCCAGAAGTTCGAGCTGCGCGAGAAGGAGTGGGCCGGCCGCGGGGACTCGCGCATCCAGGGTTGACGCATATCGGTTAGCGTTGCTGAACGTGAGCATCGCAACCGAATCGGGCACGACGGACACCACCGCGCCGTCCGCCTTCCGCGTCGCGACCGGCGCGGTGGTCGTGACGACGGCGTCGGTGCTCCCGGTGTTCCTCACCGGTGCCCTGTCGGTGCAGCTCTCGCGCGACCTGGCCTTCGACCCGTCCGGGCTGGGGCTGGTCGTCGCGCTGTACTTCGGGGTCAGCGCGCTGTGCTCGCTGCCGGTCGGCATGGTCGTCGAGCGGGTGGGATCACGGGTGACCAGCCGGATCGCCGTCGTCGGGGCGGCGGTGCTGATGGCGGCCCTGGCGCTGGGCGCGCGGTCCTACGTCGCGCTCGTCGTCCTGCTGCTCTGCGGCGCCTGGTGCAACGTGATGGGCCAGCTGTCGTCGAACCTGACGCTCGCGCGCTCGGTGCCCGCACACCGGATGGGGCTGTCCTTCGGGGTGAAGCAGGCCGCGATCCCGGCGGCGACGCTGCTGGCCGGGCTGGCCGTCCCCGCGGTGGCGCTGACCGTGGGCTGGCGCTGGGCGTACGGGATCGGCGCGCTGCTGGCGCTGGCGGCACTGTCCGCGTGCCCGCGCACCGACGCCCGCCCGGCGGCCCGCACGGGGTCCGGCGACCGGGCGACGGCCGCGCTCGCCGTGATCGGCGCCGCCTCCGGGCTCGCGGCCGGGACCGCGACCGCGCTCGGCATCTTCCTGGTCGCCTCGGCGGTGGACCGCGGGATCGACCCCGGTCTGGCCGGGCTGATGCTGACCCTCGGCAGTGTGGTGGGGCTGTCGGTGCGGATGCTGCACGGGTGGCTGGCCGATATGCGCTCGGGCGGCCACGTCGCCGTCGTCGCGGCGAGTCTCGCCGCGGGCGCCGGCGGGTTCGGGCTGCTCGCCGTGCCCGGGACGCCCGCGCTGGTCGTCGGGGTGGTGCTGGCGTTCGGGCTGGGCTGGGCGTGGCCGGGTCTGCTGCAGTTCGCCGTGGTGCGGCTCAACCCGTCCGCCCCGGCCGCGGCGACGTCGATCGTGCAGGTCGGTGTCTACGCCGGCGGTTTCGCCGGACCGATCGTCTTCGGCTCGCTCGCCACCCACGCGGGCTTCCCGACCGCGTGGACGGTCAACGCCGTCGTGATGCTGGTGTCGGCGGCGTTGATGCTGGTCGGGCGCCGGATGCTGCTCGCCCACGCGCGCCGCCGGGCCGAATCAGGACGCAGGTTGTCAGGGTCGTAGGGCACAGTGGCCCCCGCTCGCACCTTCCGAGGGGGACAACACGATGCCGGACGCGATCCGCGCCACGGGACTGGTCAAGACCTATGGTTCGCTCCGCGCGCTCGACGGGGTCGACCTGTCGGTGCCGGAGGGGACGGTGCTCGGCCTGCTGGGCCCGAACGGCGCCGGGAAGACCACGGTCGTCCGGGTGCTGACCACACTGCTGACACCGGACGCGGGCGAGGCCACCGTGGCCGGCGTCGACGTGCTGGCCGACCCGGCAGGCGTCCGCCGCCGGATCGGTCTGTCCGGGCAGTACGCCGCGGTCGACGAGTACCTGACCGGCTTCGAGAACCTGGAGATGGTCGGGCGGCTGTACCACCTGGGTCGGCGCCGGGCCCGGGACCGGGCCCGTGAGCTGCTGGCCGACTTCGGCCTGACCGACGCCGCGGACCGTCCGGCCCGGACCTACTCCGGCGGGATGCGCCGCCGGCTCGACCTGGCCGGGGCGCTCGTCGCCGACCCGCCGGTGCTGCTGCTCGACGAGCCGACCACCGGGCTGGACCCGCGCAGCCGCAACGACCTGTGGGACGTGATCCGCGGTCTCGTCGCGCGCGGGACGACGCTGCTGCTCACCACCCAGTACCTGGAGGAGGCCGACGCTCTGGCAGACGAGATCGTGGTCATCGACCACGGCCGGGTCATCGCGCGCGGCACCGCGGACGAGCTCAAGTCGCAGGTCGGCGGGGAGCGCCTGGAGGTCACGACCAGCCTGGCCGACGACCTGGAGCCCACCGCCGCACTGCTCGCCTCGCTCGGCGTGGGTGAGGCCGTGCTGGACCGGCACCGCCGCTCCCTGACGATGCCGGTCAGCGGCGGGGTCGAGGTGCTGCGCGCCGCGCTGGACCGGCTCGCCGAGGCCGGCACCAAGGTCGACGACGCGGGGCTGCGCCGCCCGACGCTCGACGACGTCTTCCTCACCCTGACCGGGCGCCCCGCCGACGAGGCGGACCAGGCCGAGGAGCCGACCCCGTGAACGCCGCCGCCACCATGCTCGCCGACGCCTCCGTCGTCGCGAAGCGCAATCTGATCAAGATCAAGCGGGTCCCGGACCTGCTGGTCTTCACCACCCTGTCCCCGATCATGTTCGTGCTGCTGTTCGCCTACGTCTTCGGCGGCGCGATCGACCCGACCGGCGGCGGGGCCGGGTACCGCGAGTTCCTGATGGCCGGGATCTTCGCCCAGACCGTCATCTTCGGGGCCACGAACACCGGCGCCGGGCTCGCCGAGGACGTCAAGAAGGGCATCATCGAGCGATTCCGCTCGCTGCCGATGTCGTCGTCGGCGGTGCTGACCGGCCGGACCCTGTCCGACGTGGTGAACAACCTGATCGTGCTGGTCGTGATGTCGCTGACCGGGCTGCTGGTCGGCTGGCGCATCCACACCTCGGTCGGCGAGGCGCTCGCCGGGTTCGCGGTGCTGATCGTGTTCGCCTACGCGTTCTCCTGGGTGATGGCGTTCGTCGGGCTGCTGGTGCCGAGCCCGGAGGTCGTGAACAACGCGTCGTTCATCGTGATCTTCCCGGTGACGTTCCTGGCGAACACCTTCGTGCCGCTGAACTCGCTGCCCGGCCCGCTTCGGGTGTTCGCCGAGTGGAACCCGGTCTCGGCGGTCACGGCAGCCGCACGGACCCTGTTCGGCAACGACGGCGCGATCCCGGCCTCGGCGTCCGCCTCGGACGCCTGGCCGTTGCAGCACCCGGTGCTCTACGTGCTGATCTGGTCGGTCGTGATCGTCGCGGTGTTCGCGCCGCTGGCGAGCCGGCAGTACCGGCGGGCCGCGAGCCGCTGACCCCGCTGCCACTGGCCCCACTACGGCCCCCCTGCGGCGGATCGGTTCCGCCGCGGAGGGGGCCGTCGTGATCGTCGCCGGGCTGGTGCTGTAGTTGTCGGACCCGTCGAAGCGGCGGCCGGCGTCGATCCAGCTGGGGCCGCCGCTGCTGGGCGTGCCGGCTCTCGCGGCGGGGCCGGCGGCCTGACCCCGGACGTGGGGAGGCCCTCCCCGGTGTCCCCGGGGAGGGCCTCGTCGTCCGTCGGGACGCTCGTCGTGCGTGACCACTCCAGCGACTGCGGGGGCGCGTCGCTGTCGGGCGTCCCGGCGTCCGTCCGGGGTCAGCCGACCTGGTTGAGCCAGGCTCCGCGGCCGTTGGAGAAGTCCATCGGGTCGTAGAGCAGGACGTACTGCCCGGTCGCGCCGCTCGGCCGGTCGAAGCAGACGCTGCCGGTCGTGGTGCCGCCGGGCGCCAGCTGACCGGCGGAGAGCAGCGAGTCGGAACCGAGCAACGTGGTCATCAGCGCCGCGCCGTTCGGGTCCTGGAGCTTCCAGTCGAAGCCCCCGTTGAAGGACTCCGTACCGGATCCGGTGTTGGTGTAGGTGACGTCCGAGCACAGGGTCTGCCCGATGGTCGAGTCGCCCGGTTTCAGCGGGGTGGCCGCGATCTGCAGGTTCCCGACGGTCAGCGTCTCACCTGCATCGGTGACCACGTCGTCGGCGGTCGCACCCGGGAAGGCACCCGACGCGTCGCCGGAGGCTGCCGACCCGGCCGCGGCCGGAGTCGCCGTCGAGGGGGTCGTCGGCAGACCCGACACCGCGGCGGCGAACACCGACGCGTAGAGGACGCAGACCACGAGCCCGATCGCCGAGAGTACGGTGCCCGCGATCGCGACCCCGCGGTTGTCCGCCCGGCCCCTGCTCGCCCGGACGACACCGAGCACACCGAACAGCAGGCCCAGCAGTACCAGCGGCCAGGCGATCATCCCGATGATCGGGATGAAGGAGAACAGCAGGCCCAGGATCCCGAGCACCAGCGCGGTGACGCCGAACCCGTTGCGCGGGGCGACAGCGGGGACGGCCGGGGCCGCGGTGCGCTGCTGCGGGACACCGCCGCGCCGGGCCGCACTCGGCCAGGGCTGGGCGCCGGTGGCGGCCGGGGCCTGCTGCTGCGGGCTGCGGGCCTGCTGCGGGACCCCGCCCGGGTTGGTGCGGCCGAAGGGCGGCCCGCCGAAGGGGACCTCGGGGTGGCCGTCGTAGTAGGGGTTCGGGTTGCCGCCGGAGTGCTGCGGCCGGGGCTGGTGGTGCGGCGCCCAGCCCTGCGGCGCGGCACCGCGCGGGTCCTGCGCGTACTGCTGCTGGTGGCGTCCGGGGCCCTGGGGCCCCCGGTACTGCTGCGGGACACGGTGCGGGCCGGACTGCTGCTGCGGCGGGCCGGAGAGGTCCGGGGCGCCGTGGCGGTTCTGCGGAGTGGTCACGCCACGGCTGTCGCGGCGACGGCGGCCCGCGTATCAGCCGGCCCGCCCTTATCAACAAATGTGAGGACAGGTCCGTTCAGCCGTGCCGGTAGTCGGCCGAACAGGTCAGCCGAGGCGGTCGATCAGGGCCAGCGCGTCGGTCGGTGCGTGGACCTTCGCGTCGTTGTCGAAGTAGCAGACGACGTCGTGCCCGGCGTCGCGCCAGCCGCGGACGCGCTCCGCCCAGCCGTCGAGGGCCTCGGCGGTGTAGCCGCCGCTGTAGAGCTCCCCCTGGCCGTGCAGGCGCAGGTAGACGAGGTCGGCGGTCACCTCGTCGAACACCGGCCAGGTGCCCGCGGAGTCGGACAGCACCAGCGCGACCCCGTGCTCCCGCAGCAGCGCGGTGAACGCCGGGTCCCGGAACGACGGGTGCCGCGGCTCGACCGCGTGCCGCAGCGGGCGGTCGGCGTCGGTCTCGACCAGCGCCCGGCCGTCGAGCCGCTCGTCGTGCCCGGTCGCGGCCCGGGCGGCGGCCGTGGTGCTCGCCGGCAGCAGCTCCAGGAAGCGGGCCAGCCGGTCGGCGTCGAACCGCATCCGGGGCGGCAGCTGCCACAGCACCGGGCCCAGCGCTGGCCCCAGGCCGAGCACGCCGGAAGCGAGGAAGTTCGCGACCGGCACCGCGACGTCGCGCAGCTGCTTGAGGTGCGTCACGAACCGCGGGCCCTTCACCGCGAACACGAACCCGGCCGGGACCTGCTCGGCCCAGGCCCGGTAGTTCTCCGGGCGCTGCAGGGAGTAGAACGACCCGTTGATCTCGATCGAGGTGACCTGCCGGGACAGGTACTCCAGCTCGCGGCGCTGCACCAGTCCGGGCGGGTAGAACGTGCCGCGCCACGGCGGGTAGCGCCACCCCGACGTCCCCACCAGGGCCCGTCCGGGCCGGGTGGCGGATCCGGGGCGCGTCACGTGCCGCCGACCAGCCCGCGCAGCGCGGCCGCCCCGGCGACCGGGTGCGTGACGGGCCCGTCGTGGCCGCCGGGCAGCTCGACGAGCCCGCGGCCGAGCCGGGACGCGAGCACCTCGGCGCAGCGGTGCTCCCAGCGCCCGCGCGACTCGACCCCGCCGGTCGGGACGACCCGGACCCCGCTCGCGGTGATGTCGTCGGGGTCGATGCGGACGGCCCGTACCGCGGGGACGTCGTGGCGCAGGAACCGGCGCAGTGCGGGCTCCGGGTCCCCGGACGGCGGTTCCGGCCGGTAGCCGGGCTCGACGGGGTCGTCGCCCGAGGTCAGCGCGGCCATCAGCCGCAGCGCCCCGCCGAGGTCGTCGCGTGCGGCGAGCGCCTCGACCCGGTCCAGGGCCGCCTCGCGGTCGGCATCGCGGACGAGGCCGGGCAGCGGCGGCTCGTGCGCCACCAGCGTCGTGACCAGGTCCGGGTGGCGCACCGCGAGCAGCAGGCCGATCACCGCCCCGATGCTCACCCCCACGACGGCGGACGGTCCGGTGTCGGCCAGCAGCGCGGCGGCGTCGTCGGCGTGCGCGTTCAGCCCGACCGGGTCCGGCCCGGCCGGGCTGCGACCGACGCCGCGCCGGTCGTAGGTGCGGACCCGGTGGGTGACGGCGAGCTCGTCGACGAGCATCCGGGCCGCGCCGGCCTCGGCCACGCCGCCCTGGACCAGCAGCAGCGGCGGTCCCGATCCGGCCGTCTCGTGGTGCAGTGGCACGGTGCCCTCCCTCGCGGTGCGCGGCCGGATGCGGGACCCGGCGGACGCGGTACGGGCCCGATCATCGCCCGGGCGGCTGCGGTCCCGCCCGTTTGCCAGGATGGACGGCATGCGCACCCGACCGCACCTCCCGTCGTGACCGAGCTCGCCCCGGCGGTGCGCCGGGTCCTGGACTGGCCGGTCGACCACGTGGGCGCGGCCGTCGTCGCCGCCGACGGCACCGTGCTCGCCACCGCGGGCGCCACCGACCGCGAGTTCGGGCTGGCCTCGGTGACCAAGCTGCTCTCGGCCTACGCCGCCCTGGTCGCCGTGGAGGAGGGCGCCGTCGACTGGGACGACGCGGCCGGCCCGGAGGGCGCGACCGTGCGCCACCTGATCGCGCACACCTCGGGTCTGGCGTTCGACACCGACGACGTCCGTGCCGCCCCGGGTGAGCAGCGGATCTACTCGAACACCGGGTTCGCGGTGCTCGCCGGCGCCATCGCCGAGGCGACCGGCATCGGGTTCGCCGAGTACCTGCACGAGGCCGTCTGCGCCCCGCTCGGGATGACGCACACCCGGCTGGAGGGCTCGGCGGGCGCGGGCGCGGTGTCCACCGTCGACGACCTGGCCCGCTTCGCCGCCGAGCTGCAGGCCCCGCAGCTGCTGGACCCGCGCACCGTCGCCGAGGCGACGACCGTCGCCTACCCCGGGCTCGACGGCCTGCTCCCCGGCTACGGACGGCAGAAGCCGAACGACTGGGGCCTGGGCATGGAGATCCGCGACGGCAAGTCCCCGCACTGGACCGGGGAGCACTCGTCACCGCGGACCTTCGGCCACTTCGGGCAGTCCGGCACGTTCCTGTGGGTCGACCCGGACGTGCGCGCCGCCGCCGTCGTGCTGACCGACCGCGACTTCGGGCCGTGGGCGGTCCAGGCGTGGACGCCGTGGACGGACGGGGTGCTCGCGGCGCTCGCGACCGGCTGAGGACCGGTCAGGGGCCGACCCGGTCGAAGCCCCAGGAGTGCGGCGGCCGGGCCAGCAGCTCGCCGGGCGGCTCGGGCAGCGTCGTCCCGGCCGGCACCCCGACCGCGATGACGACGACCCGCCCGCCGTCGGCGATGAACAGCTCGTGGCGCTCGGCGCCGGCCAGCGCGACGGCCGCCTGCTCGCGCACGTGGGCGAGGAGCTCGTCGCGCCGGCCGTCGGCGGCGCGGGCCTCCCACATCAGCGTCGGGGTCACGTCCGGCGCTCCGGGACGGTCGGCACGTCGACCGCGGCGGCCACGTCCTGCGCGGTGACCCGGAACCGGGCCGGGTAGTGCGCGGCGTCGCGGACGGCGGGCGGCTCGGTGTCGCGCCAGACGAACCCGCAAGCGCCGCAGCGGTGCACGGTCCACACCCCGGGGACCGGGGAGGTCGCGAGCACGGCGGCGCCGTCGGTGGAGCAGCGGGGGCAGGTCATCAGCGGTTCTCCTTCCGGTCGCCGGCGACGAGCCGGCCGAGTCGCTCGACCCAGGCCGCGGTGTCGTCGGGCGGCACGACGCCCTGGGAGTAGTGCCCGCGGTCGTCCGGGGCGGTCGGGGTGGTGGCGTCGATGATCAGCTTGTGGGTGATCCCGGCCGGGTCGGACCCGGGGTCCAGCGGCAGCACCGGCATGTCGGGCAGGGTCACCAGGTCGTGCGCGGGGTGCATCTTGGTCGACAACGCCCACATGACCTGGGGCAGGTCGAACGGGTCCACGGTGTCGTCGACGCAGATCACGACCTTGCAGTAGCCGAGGCCGTGCGGGGTGGTCATGGTCCGCATCCCGACGGCCTTGGCGAAGCCCCCGTAGCGGTTGCGGACCGACACGATCGCGAGCAGCCCGTGGGTGTACATGGCGTTGACCGCGCGCACCTCGGGGAACTCGGCCTGCAGCTGCTTGAGCAGCGGGACGCAGGTGTTCGGCCCGATGAGGTAGTCGCACTCGGTCCACGGCATGCCGATGTAGAGGTGCTCGAAGTAGGGCGTGGTCCGGTAGGACACCCGGTCGATGCGGATCTGCGGCATCCGGCGGCCGCCCGAGTAGTGCCCGGTGAACTCGCCGAACGGGCCCTCGAAGTGCCGCTCGCGGCCCAGGACGACGCCCTCCAGCAGGATCTCGCAGCCCCACGGGACGTCGAGCCCGGTCTCCGGACCGGTGGCGATCGGGCAGGGCGAGCCGCGCAGGGCGCCCGCCATCTCGTACTCGCTGTCGGTGTAGGCGATCGGCATGCCCGCCACCAGCGGGATCGTCGGCTCGTTGCCGAGCGCGATCGCGACCGGCAGGTCCTCGCCGCGCTCCTCGGCGCGGCGCAGCTGCAGCGCGATGTCGTGCTGCGGGACGGGCTGCAGACCCAGCGTGCGCGGCCCCTGGACCTCCATCCGGTAGATGCCCAGGTTCTGCTTGCCGAAGGACTCCGGGTCGTCGGGGTCGCGGCTGACGACGGCGGCCTTGTCGATGTAGAAGCCGCCGTCGCCGGCGTTGATGCGGAACAGCGGCAGCAGCGCGAACAGGTCGACCGCCTCCGCGGCGACGGTGTTCTCCGCGAACGGCGGGTCGGCGCGCCGCTCGACCGGCACCGGGAAGGCGTCCCAGCGACGGCCGAACTCCTCGACCTGCTCGCGCACCGGGGTCTCCGGAGGCAGCCCGAGCGCGATCGCGTGGTTGGCCCAGGAGCCGTGCGCGTTGAGCACGATGTTCGGGTCGCGGAACCCGGCGACGTCGGTGAACAGCAGCGCGGGGGCGCGGTCGCCGAGCTTCGGAGCGGCGGCACCGGCGGCGCCGAGGTCGGGCTCGGCCTTCACCTCGTCGTCGATGCGCAGGAGCTGGCCGTGCCGCTCGAGCTCGGCCAGGTAGTCGCGGAAGGTGTCCATCAGGCGCTCCTCCTCTGACGCGCGGACCCGCCGGTCCAGCGGCGGGCCCGCGGGGCGGGCAGGTCGAACTGGTCGCAGATGCGGGCGACGACGTGGTCCACGACGTCGTTCACCGCGGCCGGGTGGTTGTAGAAGGCGGGCATCGGCGGGACGATCCGCACCCCGGCGCGGCGCAGGGCCAGCATGTTCTCGAGGTGGATCTCCGATAGCGGGGTCTCCCGCGGCACGAGGACCAGCCTCCGGTCCTCCTTGATCGTGACGTCCGCGGCGCGGGCGACGAGCCCGTCGGCGATGCCGTGCCGGATCTGCGCGAGGGTCTTCATCGAGCAGGGGACGACGACCATCCCGTCCGTCCGGAACGAGCCGGAGGAGATCGACGCGGCCTGGTCCCCGAACGGGTGGGCGGTCCCGGCCAGCGCCTCGACCTCGGGCACCGTCCAACCGGTCTCCTCGACGATCGTCGCCCGCGCCCACTTCGAGAGCACGAGGTGCGTGTCGACCTCGGCGTCGCGCAGCGCCTCCAGCAGGCGGATCCCGAGGATCGCGCCGGTCGCGCCGGTGATTCCCACGACGAGTCGCACCGGACCACCTCCCAACTAGTTCGTATACTAACTGTTTGCATACGCACTATACTCGCGGCATGACCGATCGCAACCCGGGTGCCGACGAGGCGGTCGTCCACCTGCTCCGCCGGGTCCTGCAGTCCCACACCGCGACCTGGCAGCAGCGCGTCCCCCAGCTGACCAAGCCGCAGTACGCGATGCTCGACGCGCTGCGCCGCCGTCCCGGGATCGACCAGGTCACGCTCGGATCGCTCGCCGCGACCGACAAGGGCACCACCACCGAGCTGCTGCGCCGGATGGAGCGCCACGGCTGGCTGACCCGCACCCGCTCCGAGACCGACCAGCGACGACTGCTGGTCCACCTCACCGACCAGGGGGAACGCCTGGCCGCCGGGGCCGCGACCGAGGCCCGTGCGCTGGCCGCCGAGTTCCTCGCCCCGCTCGACGAGACCGAGCGGGCCCGGTTGCGCGACCTGCTGGCCCGGCTCGCCGAGACGGGGTCCGACGCCGTTCCCGAGAGGGACGGGAACTGAGCCGGAAACCGTCGCGCGGGGCGGGAATGATCCGGGACCCCCGCCCGTTGCAACGACTGTCCGAGCCGGGCGAACCGAGTCCCCGGGCCGCAATAGATAACCGCCGCCGTGGAATTCCGTTCGGCTGGAGCCGCGGTGCGCCACTCGCCGCGAGGCGACCGGCGTCCGGTTCGGACCCCATACCGCCGATTCCCGAAACCCATTCGACGACGCCTGCGAGGCCGGTCACCATGGTCGGCGCACGCCCGGTCCCGGGCGAGCAGGCAGACTGAACGAACGATGTCCAGCGAACCCGTCCCGTCCTCGACCTCCGCGCAGCCGTCGTCGCACGACCGTCCGCGCCGCCCCCGCCGCCGTTCCGGTACCCGGGGCGACCACCGGCAGCGCGGCGGGACCTCCGGCACCCCGCAGGACACCGCCACCCAGCAGGACACCGTCATCCACCAGGACCAGACTCCATCGGACCTCGCCGCAGCGCAGGCCGCCCCCGGGACGGAGGGCGCCGCGCGCGGCGTCCCGGCCCGCGAGCAGCAGCGCCGCCGCACGTCGACGCAGCGCC
>NZ_JAMXSG010000499.1:0-1687 GCF_024124365.1 Pseudonocardia sp. McavD-2-B | reverse complement strand
ACCCTGTCGACCGCGCTGGGGGCCGCGGCCCCGCCGCGCCCCGAGGAGGACCCCGCCCACCCGTCGACGTTGCTCGGCGTGGTGGCCGAGGAGCCTCTCGTCGTGCTCTCCGACACCAGCCCCGGCGAGCTCGCCAGGGCGCTGGCCGAGCTGACCGGCTACGGCATGCGCGTCCTGCTGACCGGTGCGCCCGCCGAGCGCGTCGCCGCGGTGCACGACGCGCTGCCGGCGAGCGTCGCGGGCCGCGTCGCCACGTCGTTCCCGGAGCTGCCGGTCCCCGAGCTGCAGCGGCTGCGCCGCCTGCTCGCCCGGGTCGGCGCCGACCGCACCGCCCGGCGCGGCCAGCAGCTCCCCGACGTCGACGGCATGCCCGACCCGGCCGACGTCGCGGGCTGCTGCGAGCGGGCCGGACGGGTCGTGGCCGGGGCCGAGACCGGTGAGGCCCGGATCGTCCCCGGCCTGCTGCGCGACCTCGACGCCGACCGGCGCGGCGCCGTCACCCAGGTCGCCCGCTGCGTGCTGCGCTCGCTGGAGACCATCGCCGCGGCCCCGGACGCCGACCGGCTGCGCGAGGTCGTCGGCCGCCTGGTCCACCAGGGCCTGCGCGCCGAGTTCGAGGCGCTCCAGGGGCACTCCGCCCGCCAGCGCGACGACCGCGCCCGCTACGCCGCAGGCCCCGCGATCGAGATCGTGGAGCCGCTGCCCCAGGGCGGCGCCGACGTGATCCGCCGCTACCTGGACTTCCTCGACTCCGGCGGCCGGACCCGGTCCTACTTCCGCCCGCAGGAGCAGAAGGACGCCGAGCCGCACCTGCGCCGCTTCCGCGTCGCCGGTGAGGCCCCGCAGAACCACGACCACGTGGTCGCGATCGTCCACCACCTCGACCTGACCCGCCGCGACGACGAGATCGCGCGGCTGTGCTCGATGCTGGGGCTGCCGATCCCGCGGGACCCCTCCGAGCTGCCCGCGCTCACCGACACCCTGGACCGGGTGGCGGCGACCGCACGGTCGGTCGGCGCGCTCCGCCACGACGTGCTGTTCCTGCAGCAGGACTCCCCGGTCTCGGTGCCGGACCTGGCCGCCGCGGAGCGGGTCGCCCGCGCGATCGTCGACTACGACGAGCACGGCGACCCCGCCGAGGCCGCCGACGAGCTGGAGCGCCTGGCCGCCACCTGCGCCGACCGGGTGCCCGACGGGGCACGGGCCCCGGAGCACGAGGCCGTCGTCGCGGCGCTGCGGGCGCACGACCCGCAGGCCTACACCGACGCGTGCGAGGAGCTCGACCGCGCCCGGCGCGAGGTCGCCGACCGGGACGAGCTGGACCGGCTGCTCGGCGAGCTCGCCGGGACCCACCCACAGCTCGCCGAGACCTGGGCGGCCGACGCCGGCCGCGGCGTCCCGGGCTTCGGCCTGGTCGTCTCCGAGCCCGTCGACGACGTCCTCGGCACGCTGCCCCCGGCGGACACCGCCGACCTGGTGGTCGTGCTGGGTGCGGGTGCGATGCAGGCCGACGGGCTGCTGCTGACCGCGGCGGCGCCGCGGATGCTCGCCGTCGTCGGGGACGAGCCGCGGGCAGCCTCGTCCGGGACGACCCTGCTCGAGGTGCTGAACCAGGCCTCGGCGCGGTTCCTGCGCGGCACCGGGGACCGCACCGCCGCCGTGCGGCCGGACCCCGCGGTCCCGGTCG
>NZ_JAMXSG010000498.1:0-1702 GCF_024124365.1 Pseudonocardia sp. McavD-2-B | reverse complement strand
GGCGGCCCCGCCGGTGGTCTGCAGCGTCCGCCCGGTGCGTCGGGCGACGCGCTGCGCGGTGGTGAGCAGAGCGCCGAGCAGGACCCGTTCTGGCCCGGCGGCTCGACCGGCGACCCCTGGCGCGACCCGGGCACGCCGGTCGTCGCCGCCCCACCGCCCGGCGACGGCGACGCCCCCGGTGAGGGTCCCCGGCCCGACGGCCCCCGGCTCAGCGTCCGCGAGGTCCTGTTCGGCAAGCGGGTGCAGCCGCGCGCGCTGGCGCTGCTCGGCGTACTCGCCCTCGTCGTCGGTGCGGCGGGCGGCCTGGTCGGGCACTGGACCGCCGCCGCTGCGAGCGCACTGACCAGCCCCGGAGCCGTGCTGAGCGCGACCGAGCCCGCCCGGGAACGGCCGCCCGGCTCGGTGTCGGAGGTCGCCTCGCGGGTGCTGCCCGCGGTCGTCTCGCTGGAGGTGACCGTCGGCAACCAGGCGGGCAACGGCTCCGGCGTCGTGATCGACCCCGCTGGCTACGTGCTCACCAACGACCACGTCGTCGCGCCGGCGACCGGACCCGGCCAGGGAACCATCGAGGCCCTGTTCTCCGACGGCTCCCGCGTCCCGGCCACCGTGGTCGGTGCGGACCCGATGACCGACCTCGCGGTGGTCAAGGTGCCCGTCGCGAACCCGACGGTCGCCGCGATCGGCCGCTCCGGCGAGCTCGCCGTCGGTGACGCGGTGATCGCGATCGGGTCGCCGTTCGGCCTGGCGGGCACGGTGACGACGGGGATCGTGTCGGCCGTCGACCGCCCGGTGCGGCTCGACCCCGAGGGCAGTGCGGGCGACGCGGTGATCGACGCCGTGCAGACCGACGCCGCGATCAACCCCGGCAACTCCGGCGGCCCACTGGTGGACGCGACCGGCGCCGTCGTCGGCATCAACACCGCGATCCGCAGCGCGGGCAGCGCCGAGTCCGGGGCACAGGGCGGCTCGATCGGCCTGGGCTTCGCCATCCCGATCGACGACGCCCGCGCCATCGCCGAGGAGCTCATCCGCACCGGCCGCGTGGCGCACGCCGACCTCGGTGTCAACGCCCGCTCGGTCACCGACGGCGCCACCGACGGCGCCCAGGTGCAGAACGTCGTCGCCGGGGGACCGGCGGCCGCGGCCGGGATCGCCGACGGCGACGTCGTCGTCGACGTCGCCGGGCGCCCCATCGCCAGTGCCGACGAGCTCGTCGTCGCCGTCCGCGAACACGCCCCCGGCGAGCAGGTCCCGGTCGGTCTCGTCCGTCAGGGACGACCGCTCACCGTGACCGTCACGCTCGGGCAGCGCTAGTACCCGTACGCTGGCGCTGTGTTCGAGAACATCGGCATGCCGGAGATCCTCGTCCTGGTCGTGGCGGGGCTCTTCATCCTCGGCCCGGAGCGGCTGCCCGAGGCGGCGGCGTGGCTGGGCCGCGCCGTGCGCAAGGTCAAGGAGTTCGCCACCGGCGCCCAGGACCACCTGAAGAAGGAGCTGGGCCCGGAGTTCGACCAGATCCAGCAGCCGCTCAACGACCTGCGCAGCCTGCGCTCGCTCAACCCGCGCACCGCGATCACCCGCAGCCTGTTCTCCGACGACGGGTTCGCCGGCCCGGTCAAGCCGAACGGCTTCGCCCCCGGCGCCGGGACCGCCGCGGCGGCCGGTGGCGTGGCGGCGGCCGGTGGCGTGGCGGCGGCCGGGG
>NZ_JAMXSG010000497.1:0-1719 GCF_024124365.1 Pseudonocardia sp. McavD-2-B | reverse complement strand
CGCCGGGTCGAGGCCGACCGCACGCAGCGCCGCATCGGGGTCGGGGACGGGCAGCTGAGCCCGGGCGTCGCGCAGCGGGTGCAGCGCCGGGTCCTGCCCCAGCAGCCCGAGCGTGCGCCGTCGCCAGCGGCGCCCCCGGGGCAGCGGAGCGCCGTCCCAGCCGACACCGCCCGAGACGGCGCGCAGGCCCCCCGGCAGGGTGCCCAGGACCGCGTGCAGCAGCGTGGTCTTGCCGCTCCCCGACGAGCCGACGACGGCGACGACCTCCCCGGGGTGCGCGTCGAGGTCGGGGCCGTCGAGGACGACGCGCCCGTCGGGATCGAGGACACGCAGCCCGCGCACGGTGAGCCCGGGTCCGGGCGGCACCGGGCCGCCGGGGACCCGCGTCGTACCGGTGCGAGCGGGCACGAGCCGCAGCGACACCACGGCCAGCACCGTCGCGACCGCACCGAGCGCGACGGCCGGGGCGAGCACCGCAGCCGGGTTCACGGTCAGCCCCGGCAGGTTCTCCCGCAGCATCACCGCCCAGTCCGGGGCCGGCGGCGGCGGGCCGAACCCGAGCACCGAGGTGGCCGCGGCCAGCTGCAGCGCGAGCACCGCGCGGCCGGCGAGGTCGGCGGCCACCAGGGGTGCGTGCGCGGGCAGCACCTCGCGCAGCAGCACCGCGACCGGGCGTTCGCCGTGGACGAGTGCGGCCTCGACGTGGCCCGCGGTGCGGGCCCGTGCGGTGGCGTCGGCGACGACCCGGACGGTGAGCGGCGCGCCGCCGACGACGGTGCCGACGACGACCGCGGCCGGCCCGGGCAGCGTCACCGCGGCGACCAGGACGAGCAGCAGCAACGGCACCGCGACCAGCAGGTCGCTCAGCGCGGTGACGGCACGCGCGCGGCGCCCGCCGGTCCACCCCACCCACAGCCCGCCCGCGGTGCCGATCGTCGTGGCGAGCAGGGCGGCGGCCATCGCCGTCGTGACCGGTCCGGTTCCGCCGGCGAGCACCCGGGCGAGCACGTCGCGGCCCAGGACGTCGGCGCCCCACGGCAGGCCGGGCCGCGGCGGGGACCAGGGCGCGGCGACGACCCGCAGCGGGTCGCCACCGGCGAGCGGACCCGCGACGGGCAGCGCGACCAGCAGGCCGAGCAGCAGCCCGCCGGGCAGGAGCACGGAGCGCCTCACGGGCGGCCCGCCGCGGCGGCGAGGTCGGCGGCCAGCGTTCCCGCGACCACCACGGACGCGGCGAGCAGCGCCACTGCCGAGACCACCGGCAGGTCGCGGGTGGCGACGGCGCCCACGAGCAGCTCCCCGAGCCCGGCGACCCCGAACAGCGTCTCGACGACGGTGCTGCCCGCGACCAGCGAGCCCGCGGTCACCGCGAGCACGCGCAGCGCGGGGGCCGCGACGAACGGACCGGCGTAGCGCAGGGCCACGACCGGTGCGGGGACCCCGCGCAGCACGGCGTCGCAAACGAACGGCCGGGCCGCGACGTCCTCGACGACCCCGCGCAGCTGGCCCGCGGCGAAGGCACCCGACGGCAGCGCGAGCGCGAGGACGGGCAGGACGAGCAGGTCGGGCCGGGCCCACGCGGGCTCACCGGGCGGCAGCAGCGACACCGGCGGGACCCAGCCCAGGACGCCGGACAGCAGTGTCGCGAGCCCGACCGCGACCACGACCGGGGGCACCGCGGAGCCGACCGCGGCGACGGCGGCGCCGCGCCGGCGGGCG
>NZ_JAMXSG010000496.1:0-1738 GCF_024124365.1 Pseudonocardia sp. McavD-2-B | reverse complement strand
GAGCTGTCCGGGGGCCAGGCCCAGCGGGTCGCGCTGGCGCGCGCGCTCGTCGTCGGGCCGCGCCTGCTGCTCGCCGACGAGCCGGTGAGCGGGCTCGACCCGGCGCTGCGCGACCAGGTCGTCGACCTGCTCGCCGACACCTGCGCCGCTCACGGCACCGGGCTGCTCCTGGTGTCGCACGACCTGGCGGTCGCGGCGGCGCTCTGCCCGCGCACCGTCGTCCTGCACGACGGCCTGGTCGTCGAGGACCGCCCGACCGCCGAGCTGCTCGCCGCCCCGCAGCACCCCGCCGTCGCCGCGCTCGTCGACGCCGCGGCCCCCCTGTCCGTCTGAACCGTCCCACCACCCACGAACCCGGAGGACACCCGTGTCCCGACCCCGCCGCGTCGCGGCAACCCTCGCGCTCGGAGCGTCCGCGCTGCTGCTCACCGGATGCTTCGCCGCCCCACCGCAGACCGGCGGGACGGGCGCCGTCGGCGACCGCGTCGCCGTCGCGATGCTGCAACCGCCCCGCTCCGGCCTGACCCCCTTCAGCGACGACGCGTTCAAGCTGTCCCGCTGGCGCACCGCCGAGACCCTGGTGCAGCTCGACGCCGCCGGCGACGCCGTGCCGATGCTCGCCACCTCCTGGTCCCGCGTCGAGCCCACGACCTGGCGGTTCACGCTGCGCGACGACGTCGTCTTCCACGACGGCACCGCGCTGACCGCCGCGCACGTCGCGGACGTACTCACCCGTGCGACCCGGGCCTCGCCGCCCCCGCGGATCCTCGACGGCGTCGACCTGGCCGCCCGCGCCGACGGCGACGACGCGGTGCTGGTCACCACCGGCGTGGCCGACCCGCTGGTCCCGCAGCGCCTGTCCAGCCCGCAGCTGTCCGTGCTCGCCCCCGCCGCCTACACCGGGGACCGCGTGGACCCGGTCGGGCACGGCTCCGGCCCGTTCCGGCTCACCGCGGTGCAGGGCACCACCTCGGCCACCCTCGACCGCCACGACGGCTACTGGGGCGAGCCCGCCCGCGTCGCCGGCGTCGACGTCACCTTCGTCCCGGACGGCACCGCCCGCGCGGCCGCGCTGCGCACCGGCACCGCCGACGTCGTCGAGGCCGTCCCGCCCGGCCAGTACCCGCTGCTCGACCCCGCGCTGGTGCACGAGGTCCCCATGCCGCGTACCAACACGCTCTACCTGAACACCGCCCGCGGCCCGTTCGCCGACCCCGCCGTGCGCGCCGCCGCCCGTGCCGCCGTCGACCGCGCCGCGCTGGTCGCGAGCGCCTACGATGGGCGCGCCGACGTCGCGCAGGGCCTGCTCGGGCCCGCGCTGCCGTGGGCCGCGCCGCTGCGCGACGACCCCTCCTACGCGCAGGCGCTCGCCGCCCGCCCCGCGCCCGCGGCGGTGCGCGGCGTGCCGATCACGCTGGGCACCTTCACCGACCGCAGCGAGCTGCCCGAGGTCGCGGTGCTGCTGGAGCAGCAGCTGGAGGCGGCCGGGTTCGTCGTCACCCAGGACGTGCGCGAGTACGCGGCGATCGAGGCCGACGCGCTCGACGGCGCGTTCGACGCGTTCGTGCTGTCCCGCGCGACCGTGCTCGACTCCGGCGACCCCGTCGCCTACCTGGCCAGCGACTTCGGCTGCGGCGGCGGGTTCAACATCCCCCAGTTCTGCGACCCGGGTGTGCAGGCCGCGCTGGAGCGCGCCGCGGGCACCGAGGCCGGACCGGAGCGCCGCGCCGCGACCGCC
>NZ_JAMXSG010000495.1:0-1742 GCF_024124365.1 Pseudonocardia sp. McavD-2-B | reverse complement strand
CGCCGGGTGACGCGGGTGCTGGCGCCGGTCGGAGTCCTCACCGCCGCGCTGCTGCTCGCCGACCCCGCGGGCGCACCCGAGCCCGGGGCGACGGCCGTCGCCTCCGTCCCGGTGCCCGCTCCGGCGCCCGCGCCGGGGGCGTTGCTGCCGCCGGGGCCCGCGCCGCTGGTGCGGTCCGAGCCGATCCGGCTGCGGGTCGACCGGCTTGGGCTCGACACCGCGCCCCGGCCGATGGGGCTGGCCGCGGACCGGTCGATGGAGGTCCCCGCGGATGCGGGCACGGTCGGTTGGTACACCGGCGCACCGACCCCGGGCGAGATCGGCCCCGCCGTGCTCACCGCGCACGTCGACTGGAAGGGGCTGCCCGGCGCCTTCGCCGACCTGGACACCCTCGAACCCGGCGACGAGATCCGCGTCGACCGCGCCGACGGGACGTCGGTGGTGTTCGCCGTGCACCGGGTCGGGCGCTTCCCGAAGGCGGAGTTCCCGACCGCCGAGGTCTACGGCGATCTCGACCATGCGGGCCTGCGACTGATCACCTGCGGCGGGGTGTTCGACCGGTCGGCCCGCAGCTACGTCGACAACGTCGTGGTGTTCGCCGACCAGGTCCGCTGAGCGGCCCGTCTGCGCCCCACGCCCCACGGAGCGCGGTCCGGACGCGCCCGCGCTCGTCGAGATGCAGCCCAGCGGGCTGTGGAGATCCACAATTCCCGCTGAGCTGCATCTCGGCGAACCGTCGGGCCGGGCCGGGCGCTGCGCTCCCTGTCGTGTCCTCGTCGCCGCGATCCGCCGCACCACGAACGCCGAGATGCAGCTCAGCGGGCTGTGGAGATCGACAACTCCCGCTGAGCTGCATATCGGCGACCGGGCCGGCTGGACCCGGTCGTCGGGCGGGGCGCGGGGCTCATCTCCGGCGCCCGGTGCCCCGTCCCGGTGTCGCGGTCCGCGGGTCCTCGGGCCAGGCGTGCTTGGGGTAGCGCCCGCGGAGCTCGGCCCGGACCTGTGGATAGGCGTTGTCCCAGAACGAGTCCAGGTCGGCGGTGACCGCCGTCGGACGTCCGGCGGGGGAGAGCAGGTGCAGCACCACCGGCACCCGCCCGTCGGCGACGGCCGGGGAGCCGGTCCACCCGAACACCTCCTGGACCTTCACCGGCAGGGCCGGGGCCGCGCCGGAGTAGTCCAGCGCGATCCGGGACCCGGTGGGGACGGTGAGCCGCTCCGGGGCCAGCTCGTCGATCCGCCCGGCGAGCCCGCCCACGTACGCGGCGACGTGGCGGCGCAGCGCGGGGCCGGCGTCGACCCGGGCCAGGTCGGAGCGGCGCCGGGCGGTGGCGAGCGGACCGGCCAGCCACCCGGCGGGATCGGCGGCCGAGTCGAGCAGCGCCTCCTCGGACACGTCGGGCCACGGTGCGCCCAGCACCCGGTGCAGGAAGTCCAACCGCTCGCGCAGGGAGACCGCCCCCGCCGTCCAGCGCAGCAGCCCGGTGCCCTCGGCACGCAGCCCGGCGACGAGCGCGTCGCGGACGGCGCCGGGGTCGGGGGAGGGGTCGGGCTTCTCCGACAGCACGATCGCGCCGAGCCGGTCGACGGTGCGGGCGCGGACGTCGCCGTCGCTCCAGACGGCCTCCGATCCGGTGACCCGCAGCGGCGCGGCGGCCCGCAGCGCGGTCGCGGCGTCGGTGGTCGCGGCGAGGCGGACCCGGCCGTGGGTCTGCCCGGGGCGCCGGTCGGCGACGGCGACG
>NZ_JAMXSG010000494.1:0-1755 GCF_024124365.1 Pseudonocardia sp. McavD-2-B | reverse complement strand
GGTGCAGGCCCCGGCGAAGGCGTCGAAGGCCTTCTCCGCCGCCGCGGTCGTGGTCTCGGTCCGGGCCGGCTCGTCGAGGGTGGGGTCACCGGGCCCGTCGAGCACGACCCGCCCGACGGAGCCCGGGGGGGCGCCGATCCAGGCGGCCGCCGCCGCGGCACCGTCGCCGCCGGCCATCGCGGTGGCCAGCACGCGCTGCAGCTCGGCCCGGGTGCCCGGGTCGGGGTCGTCGGCGATCCAGCGCAGCGCCGCGTCGCGCAGCGGCCCCGGCAGCACCATCAGATGCGGCCGACGAGGTCGCGCAGCAGCGAGCCCATCCGGGTCGCCGCCGCGGCGCCGGCGTCGAGGACCTCCTGGTGGTTCAGCGGCTGCCCGGACAGGCCCGCGGCCAGGTTGGTGACCAGCGAGATGCCGGCGACCTCCAGTCCGGCGGCGCGGGCGGCGATCGTCTCGGCGACGGTGGACATCCCGACCAGGTCCGCGCCCAGCGTGCGCAGCATCCGGATCTCGGCCGGGGTCTCGAAGTGCGGACCGGGCAGCCCGGCGTAGACGCCGTCGACCAGCGACGGGTCCAGCTCGCGGGCGGCGGCGCGCAGCCGGGGGGAGTAGGCGTCGGTGAGGTCGACGAAGTGCGCTCCGTGCAGCGGCGAGCGCGCCAGCAGGTTGAGGTGGTCGGAGATCAGCACCGGCTGCCCGACCGACAGGCCCTCGGTGATGCCGCCCGCCGCGTTGGTCAGCACGACCGTGCGGACACCGGCCGCCGCGGCGGTGCGGACGCCGTGCACGACCGGGTCCATCCCGTGGCCCTCGTAGAGGTGGGTGCGCCCGAGCAGGACCAGCACCCGGGTGCCGCCGATGCGCAGCGAGCGGGCGGTGCCGCCGTGGCCGACCGCGGACGGCGCGACGAACCCGGGCAGCTCGGCCATCGGGACCTCGGTGTCCGGGGTGCCGAGGACGTCGGCGGCCGGACGCCAGCCGGAGCCCAGGACCACCGCCACGTCGTGGGTGTCGGTGCCGGTGCGGCGGGCGAGCTCGGCGGCGGCGGCGTGGGCGCGAGCGGTGGGGTCGGCGGTGTCGGCCATGCGCGCCAGCCTAGGGGCCGCCGGCGCCGTGGCCGGCTCAGCCCGGGGTGGCGCGGAAGCCCGAGCCGATGGCGTCGAACAGGCCCGCGACGGCGTCCTCGGCGCGGCCGGCGGGGGAGGTCAGCTGCAGTACCCAGACCCCGTCGAGCTGGTCGCGGCCGGGAACGATGCGCATCAGCGTGCTGCGCTGCGCGCTGCCGCTGCCGGTGGTGAGCGCGACCTGGCTGGAGCCGTCGGGCAGCTGCTCGACCGGCCCGACCTCGACCGGGTCGACGCCCAGCGCCTCGGGGGTGAGGGCGTCGGTGACGGCCCGGACCGAGGTCGCCGCCCGGACCGAGAGCTCCTGACGGCCGTCCGGGCTGACGAAGCGGACGACGACCGAGCCGTCGGGGGCGGGCGAGCGGAACTGCGTCCAGCCGTCGGGCACCGGCACGGTGAAGCCGAGCGGGTCCGGGTAGGTGGTGCGCAGCGACCGGTCGGTGGCGACGGTGACCGTCGACAGCGGTTCCTGCCCGGCCAGCGCGCGGACCCCGGCGAACCCGGCGAGCGCGCCGAGCAGCACGATCAGGGCGCCGCCGAGCACCAGCGGGACGGCGCCGAGCACGGTGGTCGGGCCGGCCGCCGCGGTACGGGCGGGCGCCGCCCCCCGCGACGACGGGCGGGCCTGCCGCGG
>NZ_JAMXSG010000493.1:0-1838 GCF_024124365.1 Pseudonocardia sp. McavD-2-B | reverse complement strand
GCGGCGACCTCGGAGCGGTCGACGGCGGTGGAGCACCCGGCGGCGGCGGCGAGCAGGGCCAGGGCGAGGGCGAGCAGGGCACGCAGCGGTCGGGGCATCGTGTGCCTTCCGGGAGGGGACCGGCGCCCGGGACGTCGGGCGTCGCGCGGGCGGGATCACCATCGCGCGCCACCGGCCGGTGGCCCCGGGACTTCCGGCCCGGTCCCGGCGGGACCTTCGTCCCGCCGGCCCCGGCGCGGCTAACGCCGTCGCGCTGACGCGCGAGCCCCAGCCCATGGGGACGACGACCACCTCCCGGCGGCGTGGCCCGGACCCGGCGCCGCCGCCGGGGCGGGTCGTGGCGGTGGACACCGCCCGCGGCCTCGCGCTGATCGGGATGATCGCGGTGCACCTGTTCTCCGAGACCGGCCCGGA
This sequence comes from Pseudonocardia sp. McavD-2-B, assembly GCF_024124365.1. Classification (NCBI taxonomy): domain Bacteria; kingdom Bacillati; phylum Actinomycetota; class Actinomycetes; order Pseudonocardiales; family Pseudonocardiaceae; genus Pseudonocardia; species Pseudonocardia sp. McavD-2-B. Next base: position 1,424 of record NZ_JAMXSG010000493.1, on the reverse strand, counting down.
CGGCGCCGCCTCACCGGTCCAGAGCGTGCTCGCCGGGCGGGCCGCGCCGCTGTTCGCGGTCCTCGCCGGGGCCGCCGTCGCCTTCACGACCGGTCGCGCCCGCGTCACCGGGGCCCGCGCCGCCCGGGTCGCGGCGGCCCGGCTCGGCACCCGCGCCGTGCTGCTCTGCCTGATCGGCCTGGCACTGGGCTCGTTCGACACCGACCGCAGCCCCGGCGTCATCCTGGTGTTCTACGGCGTGCTGTTCGCCCTGGCCGTGCCGCTCGTACTGCTGCCGACCCGCGTGGTGCTCGCCGTCGGGGTCGCCTCCGCCTGCGTGATGCCGGTGGTGAGCCACCTGGCCCGCGCGCACCTGCCCGCCCCGCTGGGGACCGATCCGTCGTTCGTGTCGGTCGCCACCGAGCCGCTCACAGCGCTGCGCGAGGTGGTCCTGACCGGCAACTACCCGGTCGCGACGTGGTTCGCCTACGTCTGCGTCGGACTCGTCGTCGGGCGGCTGGACCTGTCGTCGCGACGGGTGGCACTGCGTCTCGTCGTCGCAGGCACCGCCGTCGCGGCCGCCGCCTGGTGGGCGTCGTGGCTGCTGCTGCACCCGCTCGGGGGTCTGTCCCGGCTGCTCGCACTGCCGCTGGGCACCGAGGACCCGGTGTCGGAGCTGCTGTCCGTGGGAGCGGGCGGGGTCGTTCCCACGGACAGCTGGTGGTGGCTGGCCGTGCTCGGCCCGCACACCGGCACCACCCCGCAGGTCGTGCAGTCGTCCGGGATCGCCGTCGCCGTCGTCGGTGCGCTGTGCCTCGCGGCGGGGCTGCCGGGCCGGGCCGGGCGCGTGGTGGCGGTGGCGACGACGCCGCCGGCCGCCATGGGGTCGATGACGCTGACCCTGTACTGCACCCACGTGCTGTACCTGATCTCGCCGTACGCGTGGACGGACTCGGTGCCGGCCTTCGTCGCCGAGATCGCCTGCTACGCCGTGTTCGCCACGATGTGGCGGACCCGGTTCCGGCGCGGCCCACTGGAGGGGCTGGTCGGCGGACTCGTCGGGCGCGCCGGGGTGTGGGCCGGTGGCCGGGGGGCCGGCGTCCGACGTGCGCCGGACCCCTCGGCCCCGTCCGGGGCACGGGATCCCGCTACCGCGGACGGGTCACCGGAGCCCGCGTCCGAGGGGGCGGCGGAGCCGTAGGCCCCGAGGGCGCTGCCGCCGGCGTGCGTGGTGCGCCGCCGGGCGACGACGGGTCGTCGTGTCCGCCTCCACGGACCACCACCGCGGTGGCCCTCGGTGCCGGTCGGTGCCTCGGGCCCTCAGCCGGCCGCGGTGTCCTCCGGGGCCTCGCCGAAGGCGCGCGTGTAGGCCACGCGGAACCCGCCCGGACGCAGGAACCCCCACCGGCCCGCGATGCGGCCGACCGACGTCGCGTCGCCGGAGG
>NZ_JAMXSG010000492.1:0-1870 GCF_024124365.1 Pseudonocardia sp. McavD-2-B | reverse complement strand
GGCGCTGCTGGCGCTGCGCGGGCAGCGCGCCGAGGCCGGCGCCGCCGACGCCGAGCGGCGCGCGGCGGCCAACGAGACCCGCGGGGCGCTGCTGTCGGCCGTCGGGCACGACCTCCGTAGCCCGCTGACCTCGATCAAGGCGGCCGCGGGCAGCCTGCGCGACGAGCACCTGCCCCTCGACGACGCCGACCGCGCCGAGCTGCTCGCCACCGTCGAGGAGTCCGCGGACCGGCTCACCGCGCTGGTGGACAACCTGCTCGACTCCTCGCGGCTCGCCGCGGGCGCGGTGACCCCGCTGCTCGCCCCGGTCGGCTACGACGAGGTCGCCGCGACCGCGCTGCTCGGCCTGGAGGGCGCCGACCGGGTCCGGTTGGAGATCGGCGAGGACGTGCCCGACGTGCTCGCCGACGCCGGGCTCCTGGACCGGGTCGTCGCCAACGTCGTGGACAACGCCCTGCGCCACGGCGGCGGGTCCGAGGTCGCGCTGCGGGCCAGCGCCTACGGCGACCGGGTGGAGCTGCGGGTGGTCGACCACGGCCGCGGGGTGGCCCCCCGCGAGCGGGACGCGCTGTTCGCGGCGTTCCAGCGGCTCGGCGACCGCGACGCCGTGGCCGGGCTCGGGCTGGGACTGTCGGTGGCCCGCGGGCTGACCGCGGTGATGGACGGCGAGCTCACCGCCGAGGACACGCCCGGCGGGGGCCTCACCGTCGTCGTGTCGCTGCCCGCCGCGGCCGTCGTGGTGGCGTCGTGAACGCGCCCGCGCGCGGCGCAGCGAACGGGGTGCGGGTGCTCGTCGTCGACGACGACCCGCAGATCCTCCGGGCGCTGCGGATCAACCTCACCGCGCACGGCTACACGGTGCTCGTCGCCGCCGACGGCTCGGCCGCGCTGCGGGCGGCCGCGGACGGGCATCCGGACGTCGTCGTCCTCGACCTGGGGCTGCCCGACCTCGACGGCACCGAGGTCGTCGAGGGGCTGCGCGGGTGGAGCACGGTGCCGGTGATCGTGCTGTCCGCGCGCACCGACTCCACCGACAAGGTCCGGGCGCTCGACGCCGGCGCCGACGACTACGTCACCAAGCCGTTCGGGATGTCCGAGCTGCTGGCCCGGCTGCGGGCCGCGGTGCGCCGCGCCGCCGTGTCGACCGTCGACGGCGAGGCCGTGGTCACCACCGCGGACTTCACCGTCGACCTCGCTGCCAAGACGGTCGCGCGCGCCGACGGCGCCGAGGTGCACCTGACCCCGACCGAGTGGGGGATCCTGGAGCTGCTGGTGCGCCACCGCGGCAAGCTCGTCGAGCAGAAGCGGCTGCTGCGCGAGGTCTGGGGTCCGCAGTACGGCACCGAGACCCACTACCTGCGGGTCTACCTCGCCCAGCTGCGGCGCAAGCTGGAGCCGGTGCCGTCACGGCCGAAGTACCTGATCACCGAGGCGGGGATGGGGTACCGGTTCGACGGCTGAGCCGGCCTCAGCGGCCGAAGTCCTGGGTCCAGTACCCGTCGGCCAGCCCGATGCCGATCGTGGTCAGCGAGCAGTCCAGGATGTTCTTCCGGTGCCCGGGGGACTCCATCCAGTCCTGCACGACGGTCGCCGCGTCCGGCTGGCCCATCGCGATGTTCTCCGCGCCGGGGGAGTCGTAGCCCGCCGCGGTGATGCGGTCGGCGAAGTCCCGGCCGTCGCGGCTGTCGTGGGCGAAGTAGCCCTGGGCGGCCATGTCCTCGCTGTGGCCCTGGGCGGCCGCGCTGATCCGCGGGTCGGCCCGCAGCGCACCGCAGCCCGCGGCGGCCCGCTCGGCGTTGGTCAGCTCCACGACCCGGGCGAGCTCGCCGGACAGCCCGGCGACGGCGACCCTCGCCGACGGGACTGCCGG
>NZ_JAMXSG010000491.1:0-1896 GCF_024124365.1 Pseudonocardia sp. McavD-2-B | reverse complement strand
GCGGTGTGGAAGGCGGCCGATGCGGGGACCCCGCGCTCACGCAGGACCCCACCGGGCAGCGCCGCCGCCGCCGCGGGCCGCCCGCGGGCCAGCAGGACCAGGGCGAGCTCGTCGGCGGTGGCCGCCGCGGGCGATGTCGGGTCGGGGACCAGCCAGTCCTCCAGCGGCCGTGGCCGGTCGGCGGCGACGAGGGCGAGCACCAGCAGGCCACGTGGCCCGTCGCCCGGCGGGATGCCGTGTGGGGGCCGCACCTCGCGCGCCGGTGTGATCCGCAGCAGGCGTTCCCCGAGGTGGGCGACGTCGGCCGCCGGTACCCCGCCGGTCAGCGCCGCGGCGTGCAGCAGCACGCCGACCAGCTCGCGACCGGCCGCGGTGCTGAGGTGCTCGTCCGGTGCGGCCACGACCTCGCGCAGCAGCGCGCAGGACCGGGCCAGCCCCTCGGGGTGCTGCTCGTCCAGCCGCCGGGCGCGGGCACGGATCCGGACGGCCACCGTGCACTCGTCGTCGACGACCGGGTCCGTTCCGGCGTCGGCCGCACGGACCGCCTCCTGGACCCGCGCCGGTACCTCCCGCACCGTCGACGGGTCGATCAGGGTGAGCGCGACCGCCCGGTCCTGCGGCGAGGCGAGCAGCGGCAGCGCCTGGGACACGTGCCGGACGGCGGTGCCGGGCTCGGTGAACCGCTCCGCCGCGGCCAGCTCGACCAGCAGGGCCCCGCGCTCGTGGCCACGCACGTCGCTGTCGAGCAGGGCCCGGCGCAGGTACCGGACCGCGACCGGGTCGTCGTCGTGGTCGTCGGCCGTGTCCGGGCGGAGCGCGGTCGTCGTCTGGTGGGCCGCGGCCCGCAGGACCTCGACGGCCCAGCCGTCGAGCGGGGCGGCGACCGCGAGCAGGTGCGCGGCCACCTCCTGGGCGTGGTGCCCGGTCTCGTGCAGCAGCCGCGCCGCGCGCAGGTGCAGCCGCTCGCGCTCGGCCGGGTCGGCGGCGACGTCGCGGACCAGCGGGTGGGTGAACCCGGTGTGGTCGTCGGTGAGCAGACCCTGTTCGGTCAGCTGCCCCTGCACCGCACGCAGGCCGTGCGGGTCCAGCTCCGCCAGCCGCGCCACGACGGCCGGGTCGGCGGCGGGCCCGAGCACGGCCAGGGCGCCCAGGTACCGGCGCGCCGCGTCGTCCTGTGCCCGCAGGCACCGGGCGAAGCGCTCCCGCAGGCCGGCCGGCCGGGCCGAGCGCACGGCGGGGATGCACGCCGCGACCGGGCCACCGCCGGCCGCGACGACCTCGTCGAGCACGGCGCGCAGCACCGACGGCACACCTCCCGAGACCTCCTCGCACACCTGCAGGAACTCCGGGTCGCCCGCGCGACCGAAGCGCCCGGCGACCATCCCGCGGACCGCGGCGGGTCCCAGCGGCCGGGACCGCAGCGGTACGGCGGACCCGGCCAGACCGCGTACCGGCGGCCGCCCGGCGCCCGGGTCGCCGTGCAGGGTGGTGCCGACGAAGGACACGGGCAGGTCCGGGATCCGCGCGACGAGCCGGTTCAGCCACCGCAGCGACGCCGTGTCCGCCCACTGGAGGTCGTCGACCAGCACCAGGACCGGCCGTTCGGCGCCCACGGTCGCCAACAGCGCCTGCAGCTCGCGCACCCGGTCCTGCTCCTCGTGGGTCTCCGCCGGGTCGAGCGGTTCCGCCGCGAGCGCCGCGGGCAGCCTCCCGCCGGACGCCGCCAGCCACCGGGTGCGGGCGTCCGCGCCCGCGGCGGCGAGGAGCGGGTCGAACAGCTGCCGGGCGACGCCGAACTCGAAGTCGCGCTCGACGAGCGCCGACGCGGCCCGCAGCACCGTCAGCCCGGCCCTGCCCGCCGCGACCCCCACCGCGTCGAGCAGGGCGGTCCGGCCG
>NZ_JAMXSG010000490.1:0-1939 GCF_024124365.1 Pseudonocardia sp. McavD-2-B | reverse complement strand
CGCCTTCGTCCCCGCCCCGCGCCACCCCCGCGACGGCGCCCGGCGGGCCCTGCCGGTCGGCCCACCCGACCCCTGGGACGAGCTGGCGCACGTGCCACCCGTCCGGCCGCAGCCCGATCCCGGGCCCGGCCTCACCGACGCCACCCCCCACGACCTCGACCTGGACACCGACACCGGAGCGCCGCCCTCCCGCACCACCGGAGCGCACCGCACCGCCCCGAGGAGCCGATACCGATGAGATCCACCACCAGCCGCAGCAGGACGATCGCGGTCACCGCGCTCGCCCTGGGCCTGCTCGTCGCCGGGCCCGCCGCCTACGCCGCCGGGGCTGCCTCCGCCGACCGGAGCGACCGGCCGGCGAACGTCGCCTCCGGGCCGTCCGACTCGACCGGCTCGTCCGGAGGATCCGGCTCCTCCGGCTCTTCCGGCTCCTCCGAGGGTGCCTCCGGATCCGGGAGCTCCTCCGGGGGCGGCGGGGAGCACGACCACGCCGGGCACACGGGCTCCGGCTCATCGGGCTCCGGCTCATCGGGCTCCGGCTCATCGGGCTCCGGTGACGGGGCCGGTGACAGCGCCGGGGCCGGTGGCGGCTCGGCCGACCAGGGTGCCGGCGGCGCGGGGGACGGGCCCGACGCGGGCGACGGGGAGAAGAAGGGCGCGCAGTCGGCGCTCGACATCCTCGCCGTCGACTGCTCCGGCAGCCGGCTCACCGCCCACGACGGCTTCCAGAAGGCGCCCCGCTGCGTGTCCACCGCGTTCGGCGAGGTCGCCGACGCCGACCGCAGCCCGTCGCTGCTCATCACCCAGGCCCCGACGAAGGTCCGGCCCGGGGAGTCGTTCCGCCTGACCGTCAGCACCCGGAACCTGGTCCGCGACCGGTTCCTCCCCGCGGCCCAGGGCGGCTACTACGCCGAGGCGTCCCTGCTCGACGGCCAGGGACTCCAGCGCGGCCACTTCCACACCGCCTGCCGGATCCTGCCCGACCCGGGCGAGGCACCGGACTCGTCGCCTGATCCGCTGTTCTTCCAGGCCACCGAGGACGGCGGTGGAGGGGCACGGCCGGACAGCGTCACGATCGACGTGCCCGGGGTCGAGCAGACCGGCGAGCTGCAGTGCTCGTCGTGGGCGGGGGACGGGTCGCACCGCACCCCGATGATGCAGCGGGCCAACCAGACGCCCGCGTTCGACTCGGTCCGGATCGAGGTGGGCTGACATGCGACTCTCCGGACCCCTCCTGACCATGGTCGCCGTGGGCGCGGTCGCCGCCGGGGCCGCGACGGCCAACGTCGTGCTCACCGCGGAACCGGAACCGTTGCCCGCGGCGGCCCCCGCCGCCGTCGAACAGGCCGCCGGCTCGTCCGCCCTCCCGGCGGCGCCCGCTCCGACGGCCGCCCCGGCACCGGCCGCGACCGGCGAGGTCGTCTACAAGGGCCGGTCGACGAACGGGAAGGTCACCGTCGACATCCGGGTCACCGACGGCGCCGTGAAGGCCTACGTCTGCGACAACCGCGGCATCGAGTCCTGGACGAAGGGCACCGCCACCCCCGGCGGCACCACCCGCCTGACCGGAAAGGACGGCGCGGAGGTCGAGTACACCGTCGCCGACGGCGTCGCCACCGGCACCGCCCGCGCCGACGGGAGGTCCTGGGACTTCACCGCGACCCGGACCGACGCCTCCGACCCGGCCCCGGCCGCGACGCCGGCCCCCGCACCCGCCGAGGCCCCGGCCCAGGCGCCGGCCCCGTCCACCGGCGGCAGCGGCTACGGCGGTGGGTACTGATGTCCCCCCGCGCGCGGCACGCGGACCGCGAGCTCACCGACCCGGTCGGGTTCGCCCCGGTCCCCGCGGACATCCCGAGCCCACGCGGCCCCGAGCACAGCGGCGGCTGGGCCGCCGTCCCGGAGCCGTCCTGGGCACCCGATCACGACCCCGACGGCG
>NZ_JAMXSG010000048.1:0-25457 GCF_024124365.1 Pseudonocardia sp. McavD-2-B | reverse complement strand
GCGGCCCAGGGCGCCCGGGTCGCGGTGCTCGACCGGAACCCGGCCGCCGCGGGCCGCACCGTCGAGCGGATCACCGCCGACGGCGGACGGGCCGTCCCGGTCGTCGCCGACGTCACGGCCGACCCGGCCTGCGGTGCCGCCGTCGCCCGGGCGGCCGGCCTGCTCGGCGGCCTCGACGGCCTGGTGAACAACGTCGCCGCCGGGGACCGGGCCGGGCTGTTCGACGTCACCCCGGAGCGGTTCGACGAGCTGCTCCGGATCAACCTCACCTCGGCCTGGCAGGTCACCCGGCACGCCGTCCCGCTGCTGCCGCCCGGCTCGTCGATCGTGAACGTGTCCTCGGTCGGGGTCCGGATGCGCGGGCCCGGGATGGTCTACTGCGTCGCCAAGGCGGGGCTGGAGAACCTCACCGAGGGCGCCGCGACGACGCTGGGGCCGCAGGGCATCCGGGTCAACTGCGTGCAGGTCGGCGCGATCTGGGGGTCGTTCGCCGCCGCGAACATGAGCGAGGACCTGCGCGGTGCGCGCCGGGACTCGACCGCGCTGAAGACCGAGGGCACGGCCTGGGACGTGGCCGCCGCGGTGGCGTTCCTGCTCGTTGCGCACGCCCGCTGGATCTCCGGGCACACCCTCGCGGTGGAGGGCGGGCCGCCGCACCGGTTCCCGCCCGGGCCGCCGGTCCGCTCGGTGGCCGGGGCCGACGACGCGCGGTGGTCCGTCGGTGCCGGGACCGCGGGAGCCGCCCCGGGCGACGGAGGTGCCCGGTGAGCGCCCGGGTCGCGCTGGTCACCGGCTGCGGCAAGCCGGACGGCGCCGGCCAGGGGATCGCCCGCCGGCTCGCCGCGGCCGGGTACGCCGTCGTCGTCACCGACCGGGTGCCCGGCGGCGTGCCCAACGCCCGGCAGGCGGCGCAGTCCGGGACCGGGACGCACGACGGGCTCACGACGCTGACCCGAGAGCTCACCGGCACCGGGGCCCGGGCGGTCTCCGTGCTCGGTGACATCGGCCGGCCCGAGGACGCCGCCCGCATGGTGGGCACCGCCGTCGACGAGTTCGGCAGGCTCGACGTCCTGGTCAACAACGCCGCCGCGCCGCAGGGCGCCGACCGGGCCGACATCGGCGAGACCTCGCTGCAGGTGTGGCAGGAGCTGCTGCACACCAACCTGACCGGCACCTTCCTGATGTGCCGGGAGGCGGTGCCGGTGATGCGCGGGCAGCGCTACGGCCGCATCGTCAACATCTCCTCGATGGCCGGGCTGTCCGCGGCCCCGCGCTCGGCCGCCTACTCGGCGTCCAAGGCCGGGGTGGTCGGGCTGACCCGCGCGCTCGCGATGGACGTCGCCGGGTGGGGGATCACGGTCAACGCGATCTGTCCCGGCCTGCTCGCGACCAGCCGGGCGGTGCTCGATCCGGCGCTGGACGACGAGGCCGCCGTCGCGGCGGTCGCCGCCCGCGGGCGGTCCATCGCGGTCGGGCGGGCCGGGCGGCCCGACGACGTCGCGGCGGCGGTCGCCTACCTCGCCGCCGACGACGCCGGCTACGTCACCGCCCAGACCCTCGTCCTCGACGGCGGCGGGCTCAGCCCGTTCCCGCTGCCCCGACCCGCCGACCACGCAGGAGACACGCCATGAGCGACCAGGTACGCGCGGCCGTGCAGACCGCACCCGGAACGATCGAGCTGCGCGAGTTCCCGCGCCCGGCGATCGGTGCCGACGACGGGCTGCTGCGGGTCGAGGCGAACGGGATCTGCGGCAGCGACGTCGAGATGTTCCGCGGCCACATGCGGATGGGGACCGGCAGGCCGGTGATCCCCGGGCACGAGCCGCTCGGGATCGTCGAGGAGGTCGGCGAGCGTGCGGCCGCCCGGTGGGGCGTCGAGCCGGGTGACCGGGTCGCCCTCGAGGTCATCGTGCCGTGCCGGGCCTGCCACGACTGTCTCACCGGCCGCTACCAGTCCTGCCGCCACCGCGGGAACGCACACGGCGTGACCGGGACCGACGTCGCGCCGTCGCTGTGGGGCGGCATGGCCGAGCACCTCTACCTGGCCCCGAACGCGGTGCTGCACAAGGTCGACCGGGACCTGCCCGCGGAGCTGGCGGTGATGTTCAACCCGCTCGGCGCCGGCGTCCGGTGGGCGGTGCACCTGGGCGGCGTCGGGCTCGGCGACACCGTGCTGGTGCTGGGCGCGGGCCAGCGCGGGATCGCCTCGGTGATCGCCGCCCGTGCGGCCGGGGCCGGGACGATCGTCGTCACCGGACTCGAGTCCGACGTGCACAAGCTGGAGCTGGCCAGGGAGTTCGGCGCCGACCACACCGTCGTCGTCGACGGGCCCGGCGCCGAGGACCCGGTCGAGACGGTGCTCGACCTGACCGGCGGGGCCGGGGCCGACGTCGTCCTGGAGCTGACCCCGATGGCCGCCGCCCCGCTCACCCAGGCGCTGCGCGCCGCGAAGCACGGCGGCACCGTCGTGCTCGCCGGGCTCAAGGGCGGCCGGGAGAACCCGCTGAACACCGACCTGATCATCAACCGGGCGCTGACCGTGCGCGGTGCCTTCGGCGTCGACGCCCGCGGCTACGCCGAGGCCATCGCGATCATCGAGTCCGGCCGCTTCCCGCTGGAGAAGCTGCACACCCACACCTTCGGGCTCGACGACACCGCGCTGGCGCTGCGGACCCTCGGCGGGGACGAGCCCGGCGAGCGCGCGGTGCACGTGTCGGTCCATCCCCACCTGCGCTGAGGAGTCGCCGTGCTGATCGACGCACACGCCCACCTGCTGCCCCACGACTACCCCGACGACGGCCCCGGGTGCTTCCCGCGGATGGAGGCGATCGACGGCACCGACGCCCGGCTGCTGGTGTTCGGGTCGGTGCGGTTCACCGCGAAGGCCGCGTTCTTCGACGCCGAACGGCGGATCGAGGCCCAGGACGCGTCCGGTGTGGACGCCGAGGTGATCACCCCGATGCCGCCGCTGCTGCGCTACGACCTCCCGGTCGCCGACGGGCTGTCGCTGGCCCGGCACGTCAACGAGTTCACCGCGACGCTGAGCGCGGCCGCACCGGGCAGGCTCTACGGCTTCGGCATCGTCCCGATGCAGGACCCGGACACCGCGACCGCGGAGCTGAAGCAGATCCGCGACGCCGGCCTGCACGGTGTCGAGATCGCCTCCGGGGTGCTCGGCAGGCCGATCGGGGACGAGCGGTTCCGGCCGTTCTTCGCCGAGGCGGAGCGGCTCGGGCTGCCGGTGTTCGTGCACGCGATGCCCGTCCCGACCGACCAGCTCCCGGCCTCGGCGATGGGCACCCACGTGGTCGGCCTGCAGGGCGCGACCGCCGCCGCGTCGATGGTCACCGGTGGGACCGCGGCCGGGTGCCCGGACCTGCGGCTGTCGTTCAGCCACGCGGCCGGCGGGTTCCCGCTCGTCCTGCCACGGGCGCAGTACTTCTGGAGCGGCACCTGGAACGAGGAGCCCGCGGTGCCCGAGCGCGCGTTCGCGCACGACGACGGCCCGTCCCCGTCCGAGCTCGCCCGGCGCTTCTACTACGACACGACGGTCTTCGACCACCGCGCCCTGCGCTACCTCGTCGACCTGCTCGGCCACGACCGGCTGCTGGCGGGCTCGGACTTCCCGGCGATGCCGCGCGAGGAGCCCTGCGGCCGGACCCTGCGGTCGCTGGACCTGTCCGCGGCCGAGCTGGACGACATCCTGTGGCACAACACCTTCCGCTGGCTCGGGGTCGAACCGCCGGCCTGACCCCGGTCCCGCCGCACGCTCGCTCCCCCGGGCCCGGTGCCCGGGGGAGCGGCGTGTGCCGGACGGCTCAGAGGCCGGTGACCGGGCGTGGTCCCAGGGTCCGGGAGATCGCCCGGGACGCCTGGGTCAGCACCCCCGCGAGCTCACGGGTCCGCGCCTCGGTCGCCTCCACGACCACGCTGACGGCCGCGGCGACCCGTCCGCCGGCGTCGAGCACCGGCACCGCGACCACCATGTCGGGGACCGTGATCTGCCCGCGCGCCACCGCCACCCCGGTCTGCCGGATGGAGGCCAGGGTGCGTCGCAGCACGTCCGGGTCGATCACCGTCATCGGGCTGAAGCGTTCCAGCGGCGAGCTGAGCACCTGTTCCTGGAACTCCGGTTCGGCGTGCGCGAGCAGCACCAGACCGGTGCCGGTGGCGTGCATCGGCCAGCGGTCCCCGACCCGGCTGTTCACCGGGTTGCGCACACGGGCGCGGATCGCCTCCACGTAGACCACGCCGGTGCCGTCCCGCACCCCCAGCTGCACGTTGCCGCGGGTGGCCCGGTGGAGGTCCTCGAGGTGCGGGTGGGCGGCCTCGCGCAGGCCGAGACCGCGCGGTGCCAGCGCCGACAGCTCCAGCAGCCGCAGCCCGACCGAGTAGCGGCCCTCGGCGTCGCGCTCCAGCGCACCCCAGGCCACGAGCTCGTGCACCAGCCGGTGCGCGGTCGACAGGCTGAGCCCGGCGCGCCGCGCGATGTCGCTGAGCGTGAGCGACCGGTGCCGGGGTCCGAAGGCGTCGAGCACCGCGAGCATCCGGCCCGCGGCCGTGACCCGCCGGCCGGGATCCGGTTCGTGGGCCCACCCGGGGCCGTGCTCCGCCGTGACCGTCATCGACCGGCCCCCGTGCCCGTCGTACCGCAGGGTTCCACCACGCCCGACCCCCTCGTCCAGCGTCCACGTCGTGCGGCGGCCGGAGCCGGCGCCCGGTCAGTGTTCGCAGGTCACACGCTGCGTCACAAGGGCAGCACGGACGAACGGGTCGGATGGGACAGAGGGCCTACGTCATTCGTCGCGGTCGGGCCGGGGAGGGCGCCAAGTTGTCTTCCGCCGGGTGGAAGCGCCCTCCACCGCGACGGTGGGGCTGTCCGACGCTGGTCGACATCACAGTGAGCCCGATCACGTTCCCCGGCTGCCCTCGACCGCCGGTCCCCGGGGCCCACCACCGACCGGACGCCCGCCGCCGCGCGGGCCGGCCGGTCCCGAACCGAACGGGAGTGCCCCGTGAGACGACGGATGCACCTGCCGGCCCTGCTGCTGGCCGCGGCCATGGTCGTGGCCGGCTGCGGAGGTGGGGCGGCCACGAACGCGGGCGGCGCTCCCGCGGAGCCGACCGGTCCGCCCCAGCGGGGCGGTGAGCTGACCGTCCTGGAGGACGGCTCGTTCGCCGGTGGCTGGCCGACCGGTCTGGACCCGGCCACCAACACCACCGGCGGTGCGAACGTGCCGCAGATGAGCGCGATCTACGGCGGGCTGTTCCGGCTCGTCGCCGACGACGACGGCACGAACGCCCGGGTGGAGCCGCACCAGGCGGAGAGCAGCTCCGTCGAGAACGGGGGCCGGACGGTCCGGATCACGCTGCGCGAGGGGCTCCGGTTCACCGACGGCACGGCGTTCGACGCCGAGGCGGTCGCCGTCAACTTCCGCCGCGCCGTCGACTCACCCTGCACCTGTTCGCCGAACTGGCCGCTCGCCGACGGCGGGATCACCACCGACGGGCCGCGGACCGTCGTCCTGCAGTTCACCCGGCCCTACGCCGCGGTGATCAACGCGATGCCGGTGACGAACGTGAACTGGATCGCCTCGCCCACCGCGCTCGCGGCGAAGGGCGAGGACGCCTTCGCGATCGAGCCGGTCGGCGCCGGGCCCTTCACCGTGGTGTCCAACCAGCTCAGCTCCGAGCTGGTGCTGGCACGCAACCCGGACTACTTCAAGGAGGGTCTGCCCTACCTGGACCGGCTGACCTTCCAGTCGATCGGCGGCGACCAGCCCGCCTACCAGGCGCTGCTGGCCGGGCAGGCGCAGGCCTACGAGGGCCTGACCACGACGCCGCTGCTGGAGCAGGCGCAGTCCCAGGGGCGGCTCGCCGTGACGGTGCAGCCCGCGACGTCGCCCTACGTCGTCCAGCTCAACACCCGGGCCGCGCCGTTCGACGACCCGCGGGCCCGGGAGGCGATCTACGCCGCCACCGACTTCGACGCGATCGGGCAGGGCCTGTTCCGCGGCCGGTACCCGGTCAGCCAGAGCTTCACCGGTCCGGGCGGGCTGTTCCACACCGAGAACACCCCCGGCTACACCGGCCACGACCCGGAGCGGGCGCGGCAGCTCGTGGCGGAGCTCGGCGGGCTGGAGGTCGACCTCGGGACACTCGGTTCCTACGTGGCCGAGCAGGTCCTGACCGCGCTGCAGACGCAGTGGCAGGAGGCGGGCATCACCGTCCGGACCGAGACCTACGAGCTGTCCACACTGGTCCAGGAGTTCAACGGCGGCGGCTGGCAGGCGATGCTGCAGACCGCCGGATCGTGGGACCCGGCCGCCGGGGTCGGCGTCAACTTCCGGTTCGACTCGGACAGCCCGTTCTCCGGGGTCGCCGACCCCGAGCTGGACGCACTGTTCGACCAGGCCGCCGCCTCGGTCGATCCCGCGCAGCGTCAGGAGCTCTACGACCGGGCGGGCGGCCTGATCGCCGAGAACCACTACGGCCCGTTCGGTCTCGCCTTCGCTCCGGCCAACCTCGCGGTCCCGGGGGTGTACGGACCGGGCCTGACCAGCCGGATCCCGCCGATCGTCGTCAACACCGGGGTGCACTGGGACGAGGTCTGGCGGGAGTCGCAGCAGTGACCGCGGGCGTACCGGTCCGCGACCGCTCCGCGCGACTCGCGGCGCTGCGCGGGTCACCGGCACTGCGGATGGTCGGCAAGCGGACGCTGATGGCGGTCCCCATCGTGCTCGGGGCCAGCGTCCTGACCTTCTGGGTGCTCAGCCTGATCCCGGGCGGGGCGGCGCAGCAGCTGCTCGGACCGGAGGCGACCGCCGAGCAGATCGCCGCGCTGGAACAGCGGCTCGGGCTCGACCGGTCCGGACCCGTGCGCTACCTGCAGTGGCTCGGCGGTGCCGTGACCGGGGACCTCGGCAACTCGGTGGTCAGCGGCCAGCCGGTCACCCCGGTGCTCGCGGAGCGACTGGCCGTCACCGGGCAGCTGGTGGGGATGGCCTTCGTCCTGTCGCTCGGACTGGCGATCCCGGTCGCGCTGCTGGCGGCCTACCGGCCGAACCGCCTGTTCGACCGGCTCAGCATGCTCGTCAGCATCACCGGGCTGTCGGTGGCGAACTACGTGCTGGCCCTGCTGCTGGTGCTGCTGTTCGCGGTGCAGTTCTCGCTCTTCCCGGCGATCGGCTTCGTACCGCTCTCGGAGAGCGTGACCGGCAACCTGCACTCGCTGGCGCTGCCCGCGGTGGCGATCGCGTTCCCGCTGTTCTGCTTCTACACCCGGTTCCTGCGCGGCGACCTGGTGGACCAGCTGCAGAGCGAGGACTACATCACCACCGCCCGCGCCAAGGGCGTCGGGCCGTGGCGGGTACTGGTGCGGCACGCGTTCCGGAACTCGTCGTTCGGGCTGATCACCGTGGTCGGGCTGAACCTGGGGACGCTCATCGGCGCGACCGTGATCATCGAGCAGATCTTCGCGCTGCCCGGCCTCGGGCAGCTGCTCCTGCAGGCGATCAACACCCGGGACTTCGTGGTGGTGCAGGCCTGCGTCGTCGTGTTCGCCGTGATCGCGGTACTGGCCAACCTGCTCGCCGACCTGCTCTACGCCGTGCTCGACCCGAGGATCCGCTATGGCAGTCGCTGAGCCCGTCACCGCCGTCGTCCCCGCCGCGCCGCCGGGCAGGCGTGGCCTGCTCCGGAGCCCGGCGGTCGTCCTGCCGGGCGGGCTGCTCGCCCTGATCACCGCGGCCTGCTTCGCCGGGCCGGTGGTGCTGCCGCTGCCGCCGCCGGTCGGCGGGAGCGTGCTGTCGAGCTACCTCCCGGCGCTCTCACCGGGGCACCTGCTCGGCACCGACCCGAACGGCAACGACATCCTGTCCCGGGTGCTGCACGGCGGGCGCTCGTCGCTGATCGTCGCGGTGTCGGTGAACCTGCTCGGGCTGCTCGTGGGCGGCACCCTCGGCGCGGTGTCGGGCTTCCTCGGCGGGATCGTCGACACCGTCATCATGCGGGTGCTGGACGTGCTGATCGCGTTCCCGTCACTGGTGCTGACCCTGGCGGTGGCCCAGAGCCTCGGACCGAGCCGGACGAACACCGTCCTCGCGCTGGCGTTCTTCAGCGTGCCGGCGTTCGCCCGGATCGCCAGGGCCGCCACCCTGCGGCTGCGGGAGCAACCGTTCATGGCCGCGGCCGACCTGTGCGGGACGCCGGGCCACCGGACGCTGCTGCGTCACGTCGCGCCCAACATCGCACCCCAGCTGATCACCTTCGGGATGCTCGGCATGGGCATCGTGATGGTGATCGAGGGGGCGCTGTCGTTCCTCGGGCTCGGCATCCCGCCACCCGCTCCGAGCTGGGGGAACATGATCGCCCAGGGCCAGCAGAGCCTGTCCGCGACGCCGATGCTGGTCGTCTGGCCGTGCCTGGTGCTCTTCGTGACCGTCCTGACCTTCAACCTGCTCGGCGAGACCCTGCGCGCACGATGGAGCGGCCGATGACGATCTCCGGCACCGACACCGCACCGGCCCGTACCGACCCGGCGCCGGTCGGAGACCCGTTGCTCGTGGTGCGGGACCTGCGGGTCCGGTTCACCCGCGAGGGCGTTCCCGTGCACGCGGTCAACGGGCTGTCCTACAGCGTCGCCCCCGGACGGACCCTGGCGGTGATCGGCGAGTCCGGGTCCGGCAAGAGCGTGAGCTCGCGGGCCCTGCTCGGGCTGCTGCCCGGCTCCGCCCGGGTCACCGGCTCGGCGACGTTCGACGGCACCGAGCTGATCGGCATGCCGGAGCGCGAGATGCGCAGGCGGCGCGGCTCGGACATCGCCATGGTCTTCCAGGACCCGGCCCGCTCGCTCAACCCGACGATGCGGATCGGCAACCAGATCACCGAGGCCGTCCGGGTGCACGCCGACGTCGACGCCCGGTCGGCGCGGGAGCGTGCCGTCGAGCTGCTCACGCTGGTCCGGCTGCCGGCACCGGAGCGGCGCTTCTTCGAGTACCCGCACCAGCTCTCCGGCGGGATGCGGCAGCGGGTCATGATCGCGATCGCGCTGGCCGGGCAGCCCCGGCTGCTGATCGCCGACGAGGCGACGACCGCGCTCGACGTGACCACCCAGGCCCAGATCATGGAGCTGCTGGCCGAACTGCAGCAGCGGCTCGGCACCGCCGTCGTCATGATCAGCCACGACCTCGGGCTGGCCGCCAGCTACGCCGACGACGTACTGGTCATGTACGCGGGCCGGGCCGTCGAGTACGCGCCCGCGCCGACCCTGTTCGGTGCCGTCCGGATGCCGTACACCGCGGCACTGCTGGGCGCGATCCCGCTGCTCGACCGGCCGTCGCACAGCCTGCTGCCGGTGATCCCCGGCCAGCCGCCCGACCTGCGGGCGCTGCCCGAGGGCTGCCCGTTCCGCCCACGGTGCGCCTCGGCCGACGACCTGTGCCTGACCGAGCCCCCACTGACCGAACACGAACCCGGTCACCACTGGGCATGCTGGCATCCCGCACCGGGCCGGGGCGCCGAACCCGAGGAGGATCGGCGATGACCGTCACCGACCACCGGGGGACCGGACCGCGGACCGCTCCGGTCGCCCCGCTGCTGGCCGCCCGCGACGTCGTCCAGGAGTTCCCGGTCCGGGCCGCGGGCGGGGGGAAGGGCGGCGTGGTGCACGCCGTCTCCAACGTGTCCCTGGAGGTCCACCCGGGGGAGACGCTCGGGGTCGTCGGCGAGACCGGTTCCGGCAAGTCCACGCTGGCCCGGTCGCTGATCCAGGCGCCGCGGCCGCAGTCGGGCGAGATCGAGTTCCAGGGCGTCGACCTGATGGGGCTGCGGCGGCGGGACCTGGTGCGGGCGCGACGGTCGCTGCAGATGGTCTACCAGGATCCGTTCGGCTCGCTGAACCCGCACTGGCGGGTCGCCGAGCTGGTCGCCGAGCCACTGGTCGGCTACCGGGAGGGCACCGCCGCCTCGCGTGCCCGCCGCGTCGACGAGCTGCTGGACATGGTCGGGCTGGACCCGTCGCTGTACGGGCGGCGGCGACCGCACGAGCTGTCCGGCGGGCAGTGCCAGCGGGTCGCGATCGCCCGGGCGATCGCGCTGGACCCGGCGCTGCTCATCTGCGACGAGGCGGTGTCCTCACTGGACGTGCTGATCCAGGCACAGGTGCTCAACCTGTTCGAACGCCTGCGCTCCGAGCTCGGCCTGTCCTACCTGTTCATCGCGCACGACCTCGCGCTGGTCAAACAGGTCAGCGACCGGGTCGCGGTGATGCACCTCGGGCAGCTCGCCGAGATCGGCCCCGCGACCGCGCTCTACCGCGCGCCCCGGCACCCCTACACCTCGGCGCTGCTCGACTCGATCCCCGGCCTGGACCCGGCGACCGGACGGGTGCGGCGGCCCACGGCGCCCCCCGGCGAGCCGCCGTCGCCGCTGGACCCGCCCAGCGGCTGCCGCTACCGCACCCGTTGCCCGCGTGCGCAGGCGCGCTGCGCCGAGGAGGAACCGGTGCTGGTCGAACTGGCGCCGGGGCACCGGGCCGCCTGCCACTTCCCGCTCGACCCACCCGGACGCACCGACGACGAGGGGACCCGCACATGACGATCGACCACGCCGCCCTGGACGGACTGCGCGCCGGTCTGGAGGCCGACGACTACGCGATGGAGGTGACCGAGTCCGGCGACCGGCTGCAGGTCCGGATCAGCGCCGGACCGGACGCCTGCGCGGACTGTCTCGTCCCGAAGGACATGATGCGTGCCGTCCTGCACTCGGCGCTGGGCGTCCCCGAGGAGCGGATCGAGATCGGCTACCCCGGCGAAACGCTCGAACCGGGCGCCGAGTGACCGCATGATGGTGCGGTGCACACCGATGTGACGACCGTCCCCGACCGGGACGAGCCGGGAGCGGCCGCGCTCGTCGCGGTGTGTGCGGACGGCCTGGTCCTGCTCGACTCCGACGGCCGGTTCCGTTCGCTGAACCCGGCCGCCCTCCGGCTGCTCGGCCGCCCGGCCGACGAGCTCCTGGGCGTCCGGGCGCCGTTCGTCCCCGCCCCGGTGGGCCCGTCCGGGACGCGGACGGTGCGCTGGACCGGGGCCGACGGGTCGGCCCGCGAGCTCCGGTACCGGGCCGCCCCGGACGGCACCGGCGGCCTGGCCGTGTGGTTCAGCGACGTCACCGACCGGCTGGCCCGGCAGGAGCGGCTGACCGCGATCGTCCGGGCCGCCGCGGGGGTCGCCGAGGCGGGGTCGCTGGCCGGCACGCTGGACGCCATCGCCCGCGAGATCATCGGCACCGCGCACATCGCGGCCGCCCAGATCCTGGCGGTCGACGACCCGGCGGCCGACCTGCAGGTGCTCGGGATGGCCGGGTTCGGCGCGGCACCGGACTTCGTCCGGCGGCTGCGGGCCTGCCGGGAGGGCGGCGCGGACATCCGGTTCCTGGAGGCGTACGCGCGGGGCGAGGCGGTCGTCGTCCCGCACCGGCGGGCGGCGATCATGGCGGACCCGGCGTGGGAGCCGCTGCACGAGATCATGGACCGGCCGGACTGGGACGGGTTCGTCGCGATGCCGATGGTCGTCCGCGGCACCACCGTCGGCGTGATCAACGCCTACTACGAGCCGGACGAGGCGCCGGACCCGTCCTCGCTGGCGTTCCTGGAGGCGATGGCCGCGCACGCCGCCGTCGCCGTGGACACCGCCCGGCTGGTGGCCCGGTCCCGGTCCGACGCCCGCACGGCGGAGCGCCGCAGGCTGGCCCGGGACCTGCACGACTCGGTGGTGCAGCAGCTGTTCTCGATACGCATGCAGGTCTCGGCGCTGCAGGGCCGGCTGGACCGCTCCGACCCGGACCCGGCCCGCGTACTCGGCGCGGCGACCGAGCTGTCCGCGATGTCCGCCGACGCGCTGGACGACCTGCGGCTGCTGGTGCGCGAGATGCACCCGGCCGCCCCGCGTGGCGGTGACCTGGTGGAGGCGGTCCGCACGCACGCCTCCGAGGTGCAGTCCCGGACGGGCCTGCGGGTGGACGTCGTCGCCCCGGTGGACCCGCGGCTGGGTCCGGGCGTCGCCGACGACCTCTACCGGACCGTCCGGGAGGCCCTGCACAACGCCGTCAAGCACGCCGGGGCGGGCACGGTGCGGGTGCGGATCGAACGCAGCGACGGCGACCTGGTGGTCGAGGTCGCCGACGACGGGTCCGGGACCCGGCCCGCGGATCCGCCGGCCGGGCTGTCCGGCGGCCTGGGGCTGGTGTCGATGCGTGAGCGGGCCGAACGGTGGGGCGGCGCCTGCTCGGCGGGCCCGCGCCCGGACGGCGGTTGGACGGTCCGGACCGTGCTCCCGGTCGCGGGCCTGGACGAGCAGGAGACCTGAGGTGCCCCGTTCCGCGACGGCCGCGCTGGCCAACGTCGACCTGAACCTGCTGGTGATCCTGCGCGAGCTGTTGCGCGAGCAGAACGTCACCCGGGCGGCCGAGCGGGTCGGGGTGACCCAGCCCGCGGCGAGCGCCGCGCTCGCCCGGCTGCGCAGGCACTTCGACGACGACCTGCTCGAACGCACCCGCGGCCGCTACGTGCTGTCCCCGCTGGGGCGCCGGCTCGCCCTCCAGGTCGAGCCGCTCTGCCTCGGTCTGGAGCGGTTGTTCGCGCCGGAGGAGCCGTTCCGGCCGGAGATCTCCGAGCACGAGTTCACGGTGATGACCACCGACTACGTCCTGGCGGCGATGGGCGAGTCGTTGTCGCGCGTGGTGCACGAGGCCGCACCCGGGGTACGGCTGCACGTCCCGGTCGTGAAGGGCAGGCTGCCCGGCGACCTGCCGGAGACGCTGCGCACGCTGGACGGGATCATCTCCGCGCCGAAGGCCGAGTTCAAGGTCGACGAGCTGTGCGGCCAGGAGCTGTTCCGGGACCGCTGGGTGTGCGTCGTCGACGCGGAGAACCCGGTGCGGGACCGGATCGAGCTGGCCGACCTCGAACGTCTGCCGTGGGTGATCCCGAACCAGCCCGACCCGCAGTACCCGGCGAGCTCCCCGCTCGCGCCCCTGCTCGCGATGCTCGGCACCCGGCCGCGGGTGGCGGTCCGGGTCGACAGCTACGCGGCCACCCCGTGGTTCGTCGCCGGGACCGATCGGGTCGCGGTCATGCAGGGTCGGCTCGCCGCCGGTTTCGCCGACCGTCCCGACCTGCGGATCCTTCCCTGCCCGGGGGACCCGCCGCCGATCGTGGAGATCTTCTGGTGGCACCGGCTGCGCTCCGACGACGCCGCGCACACCTGGCTGCGCGCGATGCTGGACACCGCCTCGCGCTCGTTGCGCCCCGGTCCATAGACGCGGTGGATGATCCGCATCCGAACTTCCTCTTTCCGTCCGGGGTGACCTGCGACATAGCGTCGGGAGCATGCGGATCGTGGTGGCCCGGGTGGACGACTTCCCGCCCGGCGAACGAAGGATCGTGACCCGTGGACGGCGCTCCATCGGGGTCTTCCGGGTCGGTGACCGGTTCTACGCGCTCAACAACCACTGCCCCCACCTGGGCGGACCGTTGTGTCAGGGCCGCACGCAGGCGTGGGTCCGGTCGAGCACACCCGGACGGTACGAGCGCGACGACGAGCACGCCCTGATCGCGTGCCCCTGGCACGGCTGGGAGTACGACCTGGCCACCGGGCAGTCGTTCCTCGGCCCGGGGGAGCCGCCGGCCCGGAGCTACGAGGTGAGTGTCGAGCCCGCCGACGTGTCCACTGCGGAGCCCGCGCCCGGGGAGCGCAGGCCCGGCCCGTTCGTCGCCGAGACCTTCGACGTGACGGTGGAGCGGTTCGGCTCGGGCGACCACGTCGTCGTCGACACCACGCCGCGGCCCGCCCGCACCGTTCCGAGCCAGGGGGAGAGTTCGTGACCACCGCACCCGAGGCGCCCGCGGCGCCGGCCCGCCGGCGTACCGGCTTCACGATCGTCGACACCGACATCCACCCGGCCTGCCCGCCCGGCGAGCTGATGCCGCGCCTGGACCCGGCCGCCCGGCGCCGCTACGAGCTGTTCGGCAGCCGCGTCCCCGCCCCGCCGGACGTCTACCCGCGGGTGCGCAACTCCGGCTACCGGCTGGACGCCTGGCCGGAGGGCGCCTTCCCGGGCAGCGACCTGCAGCTCGTCCGCGACCAGCTGCTCGACGAGTTCGACATCGACCACGGCGTGCTCATCCCGCTGCAGTCGCACAGCTGGGGCGCCGAGACCCCGGAGTTCGCCGCGTCGCTGTGCCGGGCCCTCAACGACTGGGTCGCCGAGTGCTGGCTCGACCGCGAGCCGCGGCTGCGGTCGTCGATCGCGGTGTCGCTGGAGTCCCCGGAGCTGGCCGCGGCGGAGATCCGCAGGCGCTCGGGCGACCCGCGGTTCTGCCAGGTACTGCTGGCCACCGGTGGCGAGTCCGGGTTCGGCAGGCGCCGGTACTGGCCGATCTACGCGGCCGCCGCCGAGGCCGGGTTGCCGATCGCCGCGCACACCGGCGGGCTGGAGCAGCACCGCGGCGCGGGCTGGCCGTCGTTCTACCTCGAGGAGCACGTCTGGAACGGCAACATGATGGGCGCGCTGGTCACCAGCCTGCTCTGCGAGGGCGTGCTCACCGAGTTCCCCGAGCTGCAGGTGGTCTGTGTGGAGGGCGGGCTGGCCTGGGCGGCGCCGTTGATCTGGTCGCTGGACGACGGGTGGGCGGCGCTGCGGGAGGACGTCCCGCACCTGGACCGGCCGCCGTCGGAGATCCTGCGTGAGCACCTGTGGTTCACCACGCAGCCGATCGAGGAGCCGCGCGACCCGGCGGACCTGGCCACGGTGATCCGGCATCTCGGCCTGGGCGAGCGGATCATGTTCGCCTCGGACTACCCGCACTGGGACTTCGACTCGCCGACGGCGGCGCCCCGGCTGTTCCCGGCCGACCTGCGTGAGCCGATCATGGGATCGAACGCCTGCCGGCTCTACGGCCTGCCCGAGCGGGTGGTGTCGTGAGCGCCCCGGTGGTGGGGGTGGTGGTCGACACCGACGTCCACTGTGCCCCGTCGACACTGTCCGACGTGGTCGCGCACATGGACCCCTACTGGCGCGACTACACCGCCGACGGCGGGGTGTCGCTGTCGCCGACCCAGGGCGGCGCATACCCGCCCGGCATCGGCCCGGGTGGCCGGCCGCTGTCCGAGGTCGGCGAGCTGGGGGAGCGCGTGCTCTCCCCGGACGGCACGGACCTCGCGATCCTGACCTGCACCAGCACCTTCCAGACCAACCGCAACCCGTACTACGAGGCGGCGCTCTGCCGGGCGCTCAACGACTGGCTCCTGGAACGGTGGCAGGCCCACGACCCGCGGCTGCGGGTGGCGATGGTCGTGCCGACCCTCGACGTCGACGCCGCGGTCGCCGAGATCCACCGGATCGGCGACCGGCCGGAGGTCGTCACCGCACTGCTGCCGGTCCGCAACGACACCCGCTGGGGCAACGTCGGGAACCGGCCGGTGCTGCGTGCCGCCGCGGAGCACGGTCTCGTCGTCACCCTGCACGCGTGGGGGCGTGCAGGGCAGGCGCCGTCGTCGAGCGGGATGACCCACAGCTACCTGGAGGACTACCTGGCCAACGGGAACGTCGTCGCGCAGGGGCAGCTGGTGAGCCTGGTGACCGAGGGCGTGTTCGCCGAGCTCCCCGGACTCCGGGTCACCGTCGCCGAGTGCGGCTCGACCTGGCTCCCGACGCTGCTGTGGCGGTTCGACAAGGACTGGAAGGGCGTCTGGCGCGAGGTGCCCTGGGTGGACCGGCCGCCGTCGGAGATCGTCCGTGAGCACGTCCGGTTCACCACGGCGCCGATCCACCTGCCGTCCGACCCGGTGCAGGCCCGGGAGGCGGTCGACCTGCTCGGCCCCGAGCTGCTGATGCACGCCGGGGACCACCCGCACGACCACGGGCCCGGTGCCGACCGGCTCGCGGCCGTGCTGGACGGCGACGAGCTGGCCGCGGTGCGCGGCGGGACGGCCGCCGCGTGGTACCGGCTCGGGTGAGCGGGATCGGGCTGCCGGGGAGCCCGCAGGACGTCCCGACGCCGTCCGGGGGGACCGTGCGGGTCCGGCAGGCGGGGGAGGGCCCGCCGGTGCTGCTGCTGCACGGGTGGCCGCAGACGTCGGTGATGTGGCACCGGGTGGCCCCCGGCCTGCTCGACGGCCGCACCCTGGTGCTGGCGGACCTGCCTGGCTACGGCGACAGCGCACTCCCGGCGGGCGCCGCCGTCGCGGTGTCGGGGAAGCGGACGATGGCCGCCGACCTGGTGGCGGTGATGGCGGCCCTCGGGCACGAGCGGTTCGCCGTCGTCGGGCACGACCGGGGTGCCCGCTGCGCCTACCGGATGGCGCTGGACCACCCCGGCGCGGTGAGCGCGCTGGCGGTGCTGGACGTCCTCCCGACGGCCGACGTGCTGGCCCGCGCCGACGCCGGGTTCGCCCGGGGGGCGTTCCACTGGTTCCTGCTGTCGCAACCGGCGGACCTGGCGGAGCGGCTGGTGGCCGCGGAGCCCGACGCGATCCTCGGACGGGGTCTGGCGGAGGTCTGCGACCCGGCGGCGCTCGCCGCGTACGCGTCGGCGTGGGCGCGCCCGGAGGTGGTGCACGGGATGTGCCAGGACTACCGGGCCGGGTTCGACGTCGACGCCGCCGACGACGAGGCCGACCGCGGCCGGCGCACGATCACCGCGCCGACACTCGTCCTGTGGGGGCGCCGCGGCCCGCTCGGGCGGGCACCGGCGGTGCTGGACGACTGGCGGGTCTGGGCCCCGGCCGCGACCGGGCGGGCACTGGACGCCGGTCACCTGCTCGCCGAGGAGGCACCCGACGGGGTTCGGGCGGAGCTGGCCGCCTTCCTCCCCACGACCAGCCGGTACCGACTCCGCCGACGAGCAACCGGGGAACCCGGGACCGCCACGGATCGCAACGACGCGAGGAGACGTGAGCCATGACCACCACATCCACCAGGAGCGTCCGGGGAGCCCGCCGCGTGGGCCGGACCTGCGCCGCGGTACTGGCCGTCTGTGCGGTACTGGCCGCCTGCGGCGGGAACGACGGGGGTGACGCCGGCGAGCCGGTCACCTTCCTCAACGTGCTGCCGATGGAGAGCCTGTCGTTCGCCCCGGAGATGATCGCCGACACCCGGGGACTGTTCGAGGCGCGCGGGCTGGACGTCACGTTCGAGGCCACCCAGGGCTCCGCTCCGGCGATCCAGACGGTGCTCGCCGGCGGCGCGCAGCTGACCCGGATCGGCGACATCGAGACGATGATCGCCGCCGGTGAACGCAACGCACCGCTGCTCGCGTTCGGCGAGCCGATCCACACCGGCACCATCCGGATGATCTCCACCGAGGCCTCTCCGGTCACCCGGGCCGAGCAGTTCCGCGGCCGGCTCGTCGGGACCCCGTCGGAGGGCGGCACCAGCTCGATCACCCTGGACCTGGTGGCCGGGTCCGCCGGGGTGCCGCCGGAGGAGGTGTCGCGTCAGGTCGTCGGGCTGAGCCCCGGCGTGTTCGACCTCCTGACCTCGGGCCGGGTCGACTCCTACATCGTGTCGCTGGACACCTCCGTGCTGCTCGACCACACCCGCCCCGAGACGGTGGTCTACGACCCGAACCAGGACATCGACGCCGGCGCCCAGATGTACGTCACCTCCGCCGCGCAGATGGCCGACCCGCAGACCCGCGACCGGCTGGAGCGCTACGCCTCCGCCGTCGAGGAGGCCATGCAGTTCATCGTCGACGACGAGGCCAACGGCTTCGCCGAGACGATGCGGCTGATCGACTCCGAGTACGAGGTCCCCGCGCTGGGCGATCCGGACGTGGCGAAGGCCGCGCTGGCCGCCTACGTGGACGCCTACACCTCCGGTGACACGTTGCTGGGGATCTCGCCGCAGCGCTGGCAGGCCGCCTACGACGAGATCGTCGGAATCGGTCAGCTCCCGCCCGGCCTCGACCCGGCCGCCTGGCTGGACACGACCCTGACCCCGGCTCCCGCCCGCTGACTCCGGACCACACCGCCCGCTGCTCCCGCCGCCCGTCCGCCGGTCCGGCCGCGGTGTCCGGGCGCCGAGATGCGGCTCAGCGGGCTCCGGGGTGCCGGGGACCCCGCTGAGCCGCATCTCGGTGACGCTGTACCGAGCCGAGCCGAGCCGAGCCGAGCCGAGCCGGTCAGCAGGCGGCGGCGCGGGTGCGGGCCTCGGCGATCTCCGCGGCGGTGAGCAGCGGCAGCCAGGCCGACTCGCGGGCCGAGCCGACCAGGTTCTGCCGCACCCGCATCAGCGCCACCGGCCGCCCGTCGGGCGCGATCCGCAGGTAGGGCCGCGGGTCGGCGACGCCGAGCGGGCTCCACCCCCGCAGCAGGACGACGTCGCCGACCGCGATCCGGCTGCGGTGCAGCACCTCGGCCCGGTCACGCTCGGAGTGCTCGGTGAGCGTCCCGCCTCCGGCGAGGACCACCCACGCGGTGCAGCCCAGGTAGAAGCGCCGCTCCCGGCGGGGCTCCGTGGCATGCCGGGTCACCCAGCCGACCTCGGTCGGGGCGAACGGTGATGCGAGGTGCCGGGACTCCGCCAGCCGCGCGAGGCGCTGTGCGACGTCCGAGGTCACCGGGCGGCGCGCCGGTACGAGGCCGCAGATCCGTCCGTCCGCCGCGGCCTCGGCGCTCAGCGCACGGAGGTCGTCGTCGCCGACGGTCCCGGGCACCACGACGAACCGGCGGCCGAACAGCGAGCCGGGAACCGGGTCGGCGAAGGAGCGGCTCATGGGTGCTCCTCCTCCGGCGGAACGGCGACGGCGCCGAGCCTAGGAGCGGTCTCCGGCCCGGGCGAGCCGCTGCTGACCCGGTCCGGCTACGTCGTTCGTCGCGGTGGCCGCATCCTCCGGCGGACGGGGCACCGCCCGGGACGGCCCGGCCGGGGAAGCGCCGGCCGCCGATCACCCGGCGACGGCCAGCACGAGCGGCAGCACCTCCGGAGCCCCGGCCCGCCGCAGCGCCCGCGCGGCGACCGTCATCGTCCAGCCCGAGTCGACGACGTCGTCGACCAGCAGCACTGGCCCGTCCACCCCGGACAGGTCCGGCACGGTCGCGCTGTCGAGCCCCTCCCACACCGCGGCCAGGCGCTGGGCGGAGTTCTCGGTCGCCGCGGGGCGCTCGCCGGCGGGGGACAGGGTGCCGAGCAGCGGCAGCCTGCCGATCTCGGCGATCCGCCGGGCGAGGTGGTCGAGCTGGTGCGGGCGGGTGCGTGAGCCGATCCCGACCACGCCCACCGGGCGCTGTTCCCAGCCCCACCCGGCGAGCACCCGGACCAGCGCGTCGAGCACGTCGGCCGGCACCGGGTCGTCGCCGCCGGTCACGAGCTTGCGCAGCCGGGTGCCCCACCCGATGTCGGACAGCCGTCCGATCGCCCGGCCGGACGCGGCCTGCTCGCCCGCGCCGATCCTCCCGGACAGCGGGACCCCGATGTCCTTCATCCCGGACGGCCACATCCTCCGCGGCGCGACCTCGATCCCGGGCCGGGTCAGGCGCTCGGCGGCGGCCTGCTCGCCGTCGGCGGACACCTCGTCGGACCAGACGGTGCCGGTGCAGGTGTCGCAGCGCCCGCACGGCGTCGGGTCCGGGTCGTCGAGCTGGCGGCGCAGGAACACCAGCCGGCACTCGGTGGTCGCGATGTAGTCGAGCATCGCCTGCTGCTCGGACCGTCGGGCGGAGTTCACGCGCTCGTGTCGCTCGGTGTCGTAGACCCACTCCTGGCCGGTCGCGACCCAGCCGCCCTTGACCCGCTTCGCAGCGCCGTCGGCGTCGAGGACCTTGAGCAGCATCTCCAGCCGGGTGCGGGACAGGTCGACCCGGGTCTCGATCGAGGCGGTGGACTGCGGCCGGTCCGACAGCACGGCGAGGGTCTGGCGGACCAGCGGCTCGGGCGGGAACGCCAGCGACGCGAAATAGGCCCAGATGTCGCGGTCCTCGCGGCCGGGCAGCAGCACCACCTCGGCCCGGTCCAAGGCACGCCCGGCACGGCCGATCTGCTGGTAGTAGGCGACCGGCGAGGCGGGCGCGCCGAGGTGCACGACGAACCCGAGGTCGGGCTTGTCGAAGCCCATGCCCAGCGCGGAGGTCGCGACCAGGGCCTTCACCCGGTTCTCCATCAGGTCGGACTCGGCGGCCAGGCGGTCCTCGGGGTCGGTGCGCCCGGAGTAGGAGCGCACGGCGACACCGCGCTCGCGCAGGAACTCGGCGACGTCGTCGGCCGCCTGGACGGTGAGCGTGTACACGATCCCGGCGCCGGGCATCTCGTCGAGCCTGGCCGCGAGCCAGGCCAGCCGCCGCGCCGGGCTCGGGAGCCGGACCACCGCCAGGCGCAGCGACTCGCGGTCCAGCGAGCCGCGCAGCACCAGTGTGTCCTGCTGGTCGCGCCCCATGCCGAGCTGCTCGGACACGTCGGTGACGACCCGGTCGTTCGCCGTCGCCGTGGTCGCCAGCACCGGGATCCCCGACGGCAGCTCGGCGATCAGCGTGCGCAGCCGCCGGTAGTCCGGGCGGAAGTCGTGGCCCCAGTCGGAGACGCAGTGCGCCTCGTCGACCACCAGCATCCCCGCGCTCGCCGCCAGCTCCGGCAGCACCCGGTCCCGGAAGTCGGGGTTGTTGAGCCGCTCCGGGGACACGAGCAGCACGTCGACGTCGCCGTTCGCGATGTCGGCGTAGACCGCGTCCCACTCGTCGGCGTTCGCCGAGTTCACCGTGACCGCCACGATCCCGGAGCGGATCGCGGCGTCGATCTGGTTGCGCATCAGCGCCAGCAGCGGCGACACGATCACCGTCGGCCCGGCGCCCTGAGCGCGCAGCAGCGCGGTCGCCACGAAGTAGACCGCGGACTTGCCCCAGCCGGTGCGCTGCACGACCAGCGCGCGGCGGTGCTGGGCGACGAGCGCCTCGATCGCCCTCCACTGGTCCTCGCGCAGCCGGGCCTGCGGGCCGGCCAGCTGCTGCAGGACGGTCTCGGCGCTCTCGCGCAGGTCGGTGCTCGATGCGGTGGTCACGGCACCCATGGTGGACCCGACCCCCGACAACGACCCGACGCGGGCCGCCGGGGTGTGAGCCGGGCCACCCGTCCGACGCGCGGCGGGCCGGGCGTGCAGGATGATCGCGTGTCGTCCGACAGCCCCGCCCACCGCCCGGTCTTCGGCTCCGTGGCGGACGTGACCGCCCGGCTCGCCGACGCCGGCTACCTGGCCTCGACCGCCGTCGCGACGACGGTGTTCCTCGCGGACCGGCTCGGCAAGCCGCTGCTCGTCGAGGGTCCCGCAGGCGTCGGTAAGACCGAGCTGGCCAAGGCCGTGGCCGCGGCGACGGAGTCCGGGCTGGTCCGCCTGCAGTGCTACGAGGGCATCGACGAGGCCCGCGCGCTCTACGAGTGGAACCACGCCAAGCAGCTGCTGCGGATCACCGCCGGTCAGCGCGGTGACGACGGCGCGGACTGGGACGCCACCCGCGACGACGTGTTCTCCGAGGAGTTCCTGCTCCCGCGCCCGCTGCTCACCGCGATCCGGCGCACCGACCCGACCGTGCTGCTGATCGACGAGATCGACAAGGCCGACGTCGAGGTCGAGGGCCTGCTGCTGGAGGTCCTGTCCGACTTCCAGGTCTCCATCCCCGAGCTGGGCACGGTCACCGCGAACCGGCGCCCGTTCGTGCTGCTGACCTCGAACTCCACCCGTGAGCTGTCCGAGGCGCTCAAGCGCCGCTGTCTGTTCCTGCACCTGGACTTCCCCGACGCCGACCTGGAGCGGCGGATCGTGCTCACCCGCGTCCCGGAGCTGACCGAGCAGCTCACCGACGCCCTGGTGCGCACCGTGCGGGTGCTGCGCGCGATGGAGCTGCGCAAGGCCCCCAGCGTCGCCGAGACGATCGACTGGGGCCGCACCCTGCTCGCCCTGGGCCTCGACACCCTCGACGACGACGCCGTCCGCGCCACCCTCGGTGTCGTGCTGAAGCACCGCTCGGACGCCGACAAGGCCGCCGCCGAGCTGCGGCTGAACTGAACGGCCCAGTCACGCACCGCTGATCGACTGTCAAGGTCTGCACCCCTATGGAGTGAAGATCGGATCGATCGGGGCACCGGGCGTAACCGGGACGCGTGGCGCGAGTTGTTCCGGTTACACGCTCTCCAGCGACCGGAGGTCCACCGATGACCGCCCTCCCGGAACTGCCCCGCACCGCCCGCCGCCTGCTGCGCGCCGGACTGGCCGCCGGCGCCGTGCTCGCGCTCGGGCTCTCCACCGCCGGCACCGCGTCGGCGCAGGACGGCGCCCCGGACGCCGGCGTGCACCCGGGGGTCATGACCCGTACCGGACCCGAGGGCGCGCAGTGCACCGCGAACTTCGTCTTCACCGACGGGTCCGCGACCTACCTGGGACAGGCCGCGCACTGCGCGGGCACCGGCGGATCCACCGAGGTGGACGGGTGCGAGGCCGGGTCGCTCCCGCTCGGCACCCCGGTCGAGGTCGAGGGCGCCGCCGCACCGGGCCGGCTCGTGTACTCCTCCTGGCTGAGCATGCAGGAGCGGGGCGAGACCGACCCGGAGACCTGCCGGTTCAACGACTTCGCGCTGGTCGAGCTCAGCCCGGACGACGCCGCTCGCACGAGCCCCACGGTGCCGTTCTACGGCGGCCCGACCGGGGTGGCCGCCGACGGCGTCGCGACCGGCGGGATCGTCTACGGCTACGGCAACTCCTCGCTGCGCCAGGGCGTGCGCGCGCTGAAGCCGAAGACCGGCACCTCGACCGGTACCGGGGGCGGCGGCTGGACGCACACCGTCGTCACCGTCCCGCCCGGCGTGCCCGGTGACTCCGGCTCGGGCTACCTGACCGCCGACGGCCGCGCCCTCGGCGTCCTCTCGACGCTGAACCTGGCTCCGGCTCCCGGCACGAACGGCATCAGCGACCTGCGGAAGATCCTCGACTACGCCAACGGCCCCGGCGGCCACGGCGGAGCACTGCGCCTGGTCGAGGGCGACCGTCCCTTCACCCCGCAGCCGGTGCCGATCGACCCCGCCTTCTAGGCGGAGGACCCCCGCGGTGTGGGACCGCGGTGCACCCCGGCGCTCCGGTCGTGGCTCGGCGGCTCGACCGGAGCGCCGGTGTACGTGCTCGGCGACGACTCCGGCGGGGTCGACCCCGTCCGCACCCGGTACCCGGACCCGGCGCGACCACCGCGACCTACGCCTGGAGCCTGGGGACGGTGGGCTGACCACCCTCGCTGATCACGCCCGCGTCACGCATGATGGACCGGTGACGATCCCGCCCGCCACCGCGCTCGCCCCCGAGCACGGCCTGCCCGGGCACCTCGTCGACTTCGTCTCCGCGCTGCGCCGCCACCACGTCGCGGTCGGCCCCGGGGAGACCGTCGACGCGGCCCGCGTGCTCGGCGCCCTGGACCTGCTGCACCGCGACCAGCTGCGGGAGGGGCTCGCCGCGGCGTTGCTGCGCCGCTCCGGGCAGCGCGGCACCTTCGACGCGCTGTTCGACCTGTGGTTCCCGCCCGCGCTGGGCGCCGGGTCGTCCGACGTCGACGTCCCGCGGATCAACGACGAGTCCGGGGAGGGCACCGGCCCGGTCGACGTCGACGCGCTGCGCGAGATCCTCGCCGACCTGCTCCGCGACGGCGACGAGGAGACCCTGCGCGAGCTCGCCCGCGCCGCCGTCGACGCGATCGGGACCTCCGGTGCGGCCGGGCAGGGCGTCCGCGGGCAGACGGCGAAGCCGAACTGGTCGGCCTACCAGGCGCTGGGCGCGCTGTCCCCGGACACGCTGCTCGCCCGGATCCTCGACGGGCTGCGGGAGGAGGGCGACACCGACTTCGTGTCCGAGGTCCGCCGCCGCGAGATCCGCGACCGCATCGCCCGGTTCCGCGACGTCGTCCGGGAGGAGGTCCGTCGCCGCACCGCCGAGCAGCGGGGCCGCGAGCAGATCGCCCGCACCACCACCCCCACCCAGACCGACCAGGTCGACTTCCTCACCGCGAACGCCACCCAGCTCGCCGACCTGCGCCGTACCGTGCAGCCGCTGGCCCGGCGGCTCGCGTCGCGGCTGTCGGCGCGGCGGCGCCGCTCGAACCGCGGCCGGCTCGACCTGCGGCGCACGCTGCGCCGGTCGATGTCCACCGGCGGTGTGCCGATGGACCCGGCGCACAAGGTGCGCCGTCCCGGCCGCCCCGAGCTGGTGCTGCTGTGCGACGTGTCCGGGTCCGTCGCCGGGTTCAGCCACTTCACGTTGCTGCTGGTCCAGGCGCTGCGCGAGCAGTTCTCCAAGGTGCGGGTGTTCGCGTTCATCGAACGCACCGACGAGGTCACGCACCTGTTCGAACCCGGCGCGGAGCTGTCCGGGGTGATGCAGCGGGTGCTGCGCGAGGCCACGCTCACCGCGTTCGACGGCCACTCCGACTACGGCAGCGCGTTCGGCGACTTCCTGGAGCACCACGGCGACGCGCTCACCCCGAGGACGTCGTTGCTGGTGCTCGGCGACGGCCGCACCAACTACCGCGACCCCAACCTGCGGGCGCTGGCGATGATGGCCGGGCGGGTCCGGCACGCGCACTGGCTCAACCCCGAGCCCGAGCGCAGCTGGGGCTCCGGCGACTCGGCCGCCACCCGCTACGGCGAGGTGCTCCCGATGCACGAGTGCCGTACCGCCGCGCAGCTCACCGACGTCGTCCAGGCGCTGCTGCCGGTCTGATCCTCCGGGCGATCACCCCGGAAGGGCTGACACCGGCGTCGCCGCGTCCTAGATTGCCGGGGTGCAGGAGGTCACGGTCCGGGTCCTCGGCCCGCTCCGTGTGACGGCCGGCGGCGCGGCGGTCGAGGTCGGCTCCGGCCGCCGCCGCGAGCTGCTCGCCCGGCTCGCCGCGGCCGGCGGCGAGGTCGTCGCCGTCGACACGCTGGTGGAGGACCTGTGGCAGGGCGCCCCGCCCGCGCAGGCGCACGGCGGGCTGCAGGTCCACGTCTCCCGGCTGCGACGGGTGCTCGAACCCGACCGGTCCCCGCGGGCGGTCCCGACGGTGCTGGTCAGCCGCCCACCCGGCTACGCGCTGGCACTCGGCCCCGACGGGCTCGACGCGCGCGCCTTCACCGACCTCCTCGACCGCGCCGCCGCGGCCGCACCGGACCGGGCCGACGCCCTGCTCGGCGAGGCCCTGGCGCTGTGGGACGGTCCCGCCTACGCCGAGTTCGCCGACGCCGCCTGGGCGCGCGCCGAGGCCGAACGCCTCGACGAGCTGCGTCAGGTCGCGGTCGAGCGGCGGGCCCGCGCACGGCTGCGGCTGGGCCGGGCCGACGCCGTCGTCCCGGCCCTGACGGCGCTGGCGGGAGCACCCGCTGCGCGAGGACGCGGTCGGGCTGCTGGCCGTCGCGCTGTACCGCACCGGCAGGCAGGCCGACGCGCTGGCCGTGCT
>NZ_JAMXSG010000489.1:0-1951 GCF_024124365.1 Pseudonocardia sp. McavD-2-B | reverse complement strand
GACGGCGACCGCGCCCGCCGGGCCGTCCGCGGTCAGGGCGACGTCGGGGTCCCCGGCGGCGACGGCGTCGCGCCCGGCGGCCGCGGACGGCACCTCCCGGACCTCGACGGGCAGGCCGAGCCGCTCCCCGGCGGTCGTGACCGCCGCGGCGAGCGAGGCGTCCCCGGAGACCCCGACGGTGGGACGGTCGTCGCCGCCGGAGCCGAACACCGCGTAGGCGACCATGCCGCCGACGATGACCAGCACCATGATCGCGTTGCTGATCCAGAAGCTGCGCTTGTGCACCTGCACCCGGAACTCGCGACGCGCGACGAGCGCGACCGCGCGGTGCGCGGGCAGGGTGGCGGGCCCGGTCATGCGACGACCTCCCGGTACAGATCGGTCAGCGACGGCGTGGTGACGGTGAATCCGCGCACCGGCCCGGTGGCGAGCGCCGCGGCGAGGACCCGCTGGTCGTCGGCGCCGTCGCCGAGCGCCAGGACGGTGCGGCCGCGGTCGTGGGTGAGCACGGTGACCCCGGGCAGGCCCTGCGCCCAGCCGGGTGCGGCGGCGGGGGCGTGGACCTCCAGCCGGGTGCCGCCACCGCGGCGCACCTCGCCGACGGTGCCGACGGTCCGCATCCGGCCGGCCACGAGGATCCCGACCCGGTCGCACAGCCGCTGCACCAGGTCGAGCTGGTGGCTGGAGAACAGCACCGGCACCCCGGCGCGGGCCTTCTCCCGCAGCACCTCGCTCATCACGTCGACGGCGACCGGGTCCAGCCCGGAGAACGGCTCGTCGAGCACCAGCACCGCCGGGTCGTGCACGAGCGCGGCGGCCAGCTGCACGCGCTGCTGGTTGCCCAGGCTGAGCGCGTCGACGGTGTCACTGAGCCGGTGATCGACGCCGAGCTGCTCGGCCCAGCGCAGCACCGCCCGGCGCGCCGCGGCCCGGTCGACGCCGTGCAGCTCGGCCAGGTAGGTGAGCTGCTCGCCGACCTTCATCTTCGGGTACAGCCCGCGCTCCTCGGGCATGTAGCCGATCGTGCGGCGCACGTCGAGATCGACCGGGCGCCCGCCGAGGCGGACCTGCCCGGAGTCCGCCGCCAGCACCCCGAGGGCGATCCGCATCGTCGTCGTCTTCCCGGCGCCGTTGGAGCCGACGAAGCCGAAGATCTCGCCCGGGCGGACGTCGAAGCTCACCCCGTCCAGGGCGACCGTGCCGCCGTAGCGCTTGGTCAGCGCGTCGATCTCGAGCGTCGCGCCGGTGCCGGTCACCGGCCCGGCCCGGAGCTGCTGCTGTGCTGTCATCGGTCCCTCCCCGCTCGTGGGGGCCGACGCTACGAGCCGGGTGTCCCCTCGCGGATCGGCGCGCAGGACGAGATCGGCGACGCGGCGAGGTCGTCCTCGCGGACGAGCGGGCTGCGGGGCAGCACCGCGCGGACCGTCCACCCCGGACCGTCGCCGGGGCCGGTGCACAGGTCGCCGCCGAGCAGCGCGACCCGTTCCCGCATGCCGAGCAGGCCCAGGCCGGAGCCGGTCCCGTCAGGTCGGTGGCCGGGTACCGGGCCGTCGTCGTCGACCTCCACGACGACGGGCTCGTCGGCGCCGCCCTGGGTGACCCGCACCCGGGTGGGGGTGGGCCCGGCGTGGCGCAGGGTGTTGGTCAGGGCCTCGGTGACGATGCGCCGCGCGAACAGCTCCGCCTCACCGGGCGTCTCCGCCGGAGCGCCCTCGACCGTCACCGCGACCGGCAGACCCGCCGAGCGGGACGGCGCCACCAGCGCCTCCAGCGCGGCGGGGGACAGGTCCGCGCCGTCCGGGTCCGGACCCAGGTCGGCCAGCGCGGGCAGCGCCTCGGCGACCCGGCGCACCGAGTCGGCGATGTGCCCGAGCGCCTCGGCGCGCGTCGCCGGGTCGGCGGCGAGCCGCGCGGCCCCGGCCTGCACCGCCACCGCGGAGACGTGGTGGGC
>NZ_JAMXSG010000488.1:0-1970 GCF_024124365.1 Pseudonocardia sp. McavD-2-B | reverse complement strand
TGCGCGCCCGCGGTGGCACCGTGCTGCGCGGCGCCCGGGTGGCCGCGCTGGACCGGGACGGCTCCGGCTGGAGCGCGACGACGACCGGCGGGCACCGGGTGCGGGCGGGAGTGGTCGTCGACGCGGCCGGGGCCTGGGCCGACGCGGTGGCGGCGCTGGCCGGCGTACCCGGCGCCGGGCTGACCCCGTACCGGCGCACGATCGCCGCCTGCCCGGTCGGCGACCCGTCGGTGCTCACCGTCGACGGTGCCGTCCTGCCGATGATCGCCGACGCCGCCGAGCGCTGGTACCTGAAGGCCGAGGCGGACGTCGTGCTGGTCTCCCCGGCCGACGAGACCCCGGCCGAGCCGGGCGACGCGCGGCCCGACGAGCTCGACGTCGCCCTCGCCCTGGACCGGGTGGGCTCGGCGACCACGCTCGGGCTGCGGTCGGTCCGGACCGCGTGGGCGGGGCTGCGGACCTTCGCCCCCGACCGCGCCCCGGTGCTGGGCGCGCGCCCGGAGCACCCGGGGTTCTTCTTCGTCGCGGGGCAGGGCGGGTCGGGCATCGAGTCCGCCCCGGCACTGGCGGCGCTGGCCGCGTCGGTCGTCCTGGGCCACCCGGCCCCGGCCGACGTCGAGCTCGACCCCGCTGTGTGCTCGGTCACACGACTGACGTAAGCGGTCGCTTACCCATGGCTGGCACCATGGTCCCCATGGCGCTGACCACCACCGGCACCGAGACGCACGACCTGTTCTCGGGCGACTTCTGGACCGACCCGCACCCCGCCTACGCGGCCCTGCGCACCGAGGAGCCGGTGCGCGAGCTCGCACTGCCGGACGGGAAGGCGTGGCTGATCAGCCGCTACGCCGACGTCCGTGCGGCGTTCGTCGACCCGCGGCTGAGCAAGGACTGGCGCTGGACGCTCCCCGCCGACCAGCGCGAGGGCCAGCCGGCCGCGCCGATCCCGATGATGATCCTGATGGACCCGCCGGACCACACCCGGCTGCGCAAGCTGGTCGGCCGCTCGTTCACCGTGCGGCGGATGAACGACCTGCAGCCCCGGGTCGAGGAGATCACCCAGGAGCTGCTCGACGCGCTGCCCGCCGAGGGTCCCGTCGACCTCATGCGCCAGTACGCGTTCCTCGTCCCGGTGCTGGTCATCTGCGAGCTGCTGGGGGTTCCCGCCGAGGACCGCGACATGTTCTCGGCGTGGTCGTCGGTGATGGTCGACGACTCCCCGCAGGAGGAGAAGTTCGCCGCGATGGGCAGCCTGAACGGCTACCTCGCCGAGCTGATCGAGCGCAAGCGCACCGAGCCCGACGACGCCCTGCTGTCCGGCCTGCTCGCCGTCAGCGACGCCGACGGCGACCGCCTGTCGGCCGAGGAGCTCGTCGCCATGGCGACGCTGCTGCTCATCGCCGGGCACGAGACCACGGTCAACCTGATCGGCAACGGCGTGCTCGCCCTGCTGACCCACCCCGAGCAGCGCGCCCGGCTGCAGGCCGACCCGTCGCTGATCACCTCGGCGGTGGAGGAGTTCCTGCGCTTCGAGTCCCCGGTCTCCAACGCCCCGATGCGGTTCGCCAGCGAGGACGTCGAGTACTCCGGGGTGACCATCCCGGCCGGGTCGACCGTCATGCTGGGCCTCGCCGCGGCGAACCGGGACCCGGAGTGGCTGGAGGACCCGGAGCGGCTCGACATCACCCGGGACTCGTCGTCGGGGGTGTTCTTCGGCCACGGCATCCACTTCTGCCTGGGCGCGCAGCTCGCCCGCACCGAGGGGCGGGTGGCCATCGGCAAGCTCATCGCCCAGCGGCCGGACCTGGCGCTGGCCGTCGATCCGTCCGAGCTCGTGTACCGCGAGTCGACGCTGGTCCGGGGCCTGTCCCGGCTGCCGGTCACGCCGGGCGAGCCCGCCTGAGGGCGCCGCCGCCGAGCGCGACCGAGGGGGGTGCGCCCGGCGGGCGGTGCCGGACCGGCGGGGGCAG
>NZ_JAMXSG010000487.1:0-1972 GCF_024124365.1 Pseudonocardia sp. McavD-2-B | reverse complement strand
GATCGTCCGGTCGCCCTCGGCGGGGAAGTCCGGCGCCCAGTCGCCGCGCCGGGTCCCGGCGACGACGGCCGCCGCGACCTCCGGGGTCCAGCCGGGCAGCAGCAGCCGTGGCCCGGCCGGGACCGGCTCCGGGGTCGACGCGGGGACCGGCACGTCGCCGATCCTCCCCCGGCACCCGCCCACCCCGCACCGCGGCGCCGTCCCGCGTCACACCACCCGCGTCCGCCCGGCGTCCCGGCGTCCCTGCGTCGATCAGTACATGAGGGCTGGCACGGCCCGGGCTCGCAGCGCTCAGGTACTGATCGACGGACCGGGGGTGACCGGCACAGGTGGTTCACAGGTCGATCACCGGTTCCGCACAGCGCGGCGGAGCAGCGTCGCCCGGGTGACGAGCACCCTGTCCCGGCCCCGGCCCGCCCGCGCACCGTCCCCGCCGCCGACCCGCCGGTGGCGGCACCTGCCGCTCGCGGTGCTGCTCGCCGCGACGGCCGCGCTGTACCTGTGGGGGCTGTCGGCCTCGGGCTGGGCCAACGCGTTCTACGCGGCGGCCGCGCAGGCGGGCGGGCAGAGCTGGTCGGCGTGGTTCTTCGGCGCCTCCGACGCGGCCGGCGGGATCACCGTCGACAAGGCGCCGGGTGCGCTGTGGCCGATCGGGCTGTCGGTGCGGCTGTTCGGGCTGTCGAGCTGGAGCGTGCTGGTGCCGCAGGCGCTGATGGGCGTCGGCGCGGTCGCGCTGCTGCACGCCGCGGTCCGGCGCGTCGCCGGGCCGGGGGCCGGGCTGGTGGCCGGGGCCGCGCTCGCGCTCACCCCGGTCGCGGTGCTGATGTTCCGCTTCGACAACCCCGACGCGATGCTCGTGCTCGTCCTGACCGGCGCCGCCTACTCCCTCACCCGGGCGGTCGAGCAGGGCCGCACCCGGTGGCTGGTGCTCGTCGGCCTCCTGGTCGGCTACGGCTTCCTCACCAAGATGCTGCAGGCGTTCCTGGTGCTGCCGGCGTTCTCCGCCGTGTGGCTGCTCGCCGCCCCGCTCGCCTGGTGGCCGCGGATCCGGGCGCTGCTCGTCGCCGGGGCCGCGCTGCTGGTCTCGGCGGGCTGGTGGGTGCTCGTCGTGGAGCTGTGGCCGGCCGCGGACCGGCCCTGGATCGGCGGCTCCCAGGGCGACAGCGTGCTGGAGCTGGTCTTCGGCTACAACGGCGTCGGCCGGCTCACCGGCGACGAGGTCGGCTCCGTCGGCGGCGGCGCGGGCGGACGTGCCGGTGGCTGGGGCGAGACCGGGCTGCTGCGGCTGTTCGGGTCGGAGATGGGCCGGGAGGCGTCCTGGCTGCTGCCCGCGGCGCTGGTGCTGCTCGGGGCCCTGCTGTGGTGGACCCGGCGGGCCCCGCGCACCGACCCGCTGCGTGCGGCGACCGTGCTGTGGGGCGGCTGGCTGCTGGTCACCGGGCTGACGTTCAGCCTGATGGCCGGGATCGTGCACAGCTACTACACCGTCGCGCTGGCCCCGGCGGTCGCCGCGCTGGTCGGGATCGGCGGGGCGACGCTGTGGCGGGACCGGGCGGCCGCGGCCGCCCGCTGGTGGCTGGCCGCGGCGGTCGCGGCGACGGCCGTGTGGGCCTACGCGCTGCTGCCCGCGGAGTGGCTCTGGTGGCTGCGGCCCGCGGTGCTCGTCGTCGGGCTCGGCGCGGCGCTCGCCCTGCTCGGGGTGCACCGGATGCCGCTGGTGCTCGCGGCCGGGGTGCTCACCGCGGCGCTGCTGGCCGGGGCCGGCGGGACGACGGCCTGGGCGCTGGCAACGGCGGCGACGCCGCACACCGGGGCGATCCCGAGCTCCGGGCCGGAGGGCTACGCGTCCGGACCGGGCGGGGGCCGGGGTGGCCCCGGAACGATGCGCGGGCCGTGGGCCGGTTCCGGGTCCGGCGCCCCGGGTGGCGCATCCGGCCCGGCCGGAACCGTCACCGGTGGGGCCGTCGGGGCA
>NZ_JAMXSG010000486.1:0-1998 GCF_024124365.1 Pseudonocardia sp. McavD-2-B | reverse complement strand
CCGGCCGCGGCCGCCGGGGTGTCGTCCTGCTCGCGGCCGGGCTGCTCGTCGCGCTGGTCGCGGGTGCCCTCGGCGGCCTGATCGGCGCGCGCCTCGCAGGCGGGTCGGGAGGCGCGGCGCCGTCCGGCTCGGTCGAGGCCGTCGCCGAGAAGGTACTGCCCGCCGTCGTGCAGATCCGCGTCGACGGCGGCGCGGGCAACGTCGGTGACCGCGGCGAGGGCTCCGGCATGATCGTCGGCAACGACGGTCTGATCCTCACCAACAACCACGTCGTCGCCCCGGCGGCCCAGGGCGGCACGCTGCGCGTGGTCCTGCAGGACGGCCGGACCGCCATCGGGACGATCGTCGGGCAGGACCCGCAGTCCGACATCGCGCTCGTGCGCACGGACCTGCCGGGCCTGAGCGCGGTCGAGCTCGGCGACTCCGACCGCGTCCGGGTCGGTCAGCAGGTCACCGCGTTCGGGTCGCCGCTCGGGCTCGGCGGGTCGGTCACCACCGGGATCGTCTCGGCCGTCGACCGGGCCGTCGGCATCCCCGCCGAGTCGGGCGCGCCCGGGGCGAGCGACACCGTGCTGAACGCGATCCAGACCGACGCCGCGATCAACCCCGGCAACTCCGGGGGCCCGCTGGTGGACTCCGACGGCCGGGTCGTCGGCATCAACTCCGCCATCGCGACGGCCGGGCCGGGCGGCGGCTCGATCGGCGTCGGCTTCTCCATCCCGATCAACCAGGCCCGCCGGATCGCCGACCAGCTGCGCGGCGGCGGCAAGGCCACGCACGCCGTGCTCGGCGTGACCGTCGGCAACGACCCGCAGCTGCGCGGCGCGGTGATCCAGGAGGTCACCCCGGACGGCGCGGCCGCGAAGGCCGGACTGCGCCTGCAGGAGATCGTCGCCCGGCTCGGCGACCAGCGGATCACCACCGGCACCGATCTGCAGGCCGCGGTGCGGTCGCAGCCGCCGGGCAGCGTCGTCCAGCTGGAGGTCGTCGACGCCGGCGGGGCGACCCGCACCGTCGAGGTGACACTGGGCGAGCAGTGAGGGCCTGCCCGGGTGCAGGCCGTCCGACCGGACGGGGCCGGGTGGGTGGCACGCACCGCACGTCGTTGACGGGTGAAGAACCGGCGTGATGGGGTGTCCCCGTATTCGGTGGTGCCCCACCGAATACGCCCGGAGCGTCGTGTCGGTGCCGGTCCCCCCTCCCCGCACCGGCACGGCCTCCCCCGTGCCGCGTCCCGGCCGACGCTAGGGTGACCGCCATGGAGATGTCGGGTCCGCAGATCGGCCGTGCCCTCGTGGTGATCGTCGACGACCGGGTCAGTGCGGGTGAGCGGTCCGACGGCACCGGGCCGCTGGTCACCGAGCTGCTGGAGGAGGCCCACTTCCTCGTCGACGGCGTGGTCTCGGCCCCCGGCGACGTGGTGGCCATCCGCAGCGCGCTGAACACCGCCGTGATCGGCGGCGTCGACCTGGTGGTGACCGTCGGCGGCACGGGCGTGTCGCCCCGTGACGTCACCCCGGACGCCACCACCGGTGTCCTCGACCGGCCGGTGCCGGGGATCGCCGAGGCCATCCGCGCCTCCGGCCTCGCCGCCGGTGCGGTCGACGCCGGGGTGTCCCGTGGGGTCGTCGGCGTCTCGGGCAGCACGCTGGTGGTCAACCTGGCGGCGTCCCGCGCCGCCGTCCGCGACGGCATGGCGACGCTGACCCCGCTCGTCCCGCACGTCATCTCGGAGCTGTCCGGCCTCGACGACTGACCGGCCCCGCCGGCTCGGTCGCACGACCGGTCACGCGACGGGAACGGGCCCCGGCGGAAGCCGGGGCCCGTTCGTCGTGATCGGGGTCAGTTCGCCGGGGGCACCGGCGGGACGCCGCCGTCGTCCTTGCGCTCCGGCGGCACCGGCGGGACGGCCGGCGGCTGCTGCGACGCGGCCGGGTTGCCCTGCGGCGCCAATGCGTCGCCCCCGGGCGGGGCGGGCGGCACCGGCGGGACGGCGTC
>NZ_JAMXSG010000485.1:0-2014 GCF_024124365.1 Pseudonocardia sp. McavD-2-B | reverse complement strand
CCGCCCGCCCCGCCCGCGTTCACGGCGGGCGAGCCGGACCTCGCCGCGTGGTCGGCGCTGTCGGTCGTGCGCGACGAGGCGTCCGCGGTGCTGCTGGCCGTGCGCGACGACGGCGCCCGCGTGCTGCTCGTGCGTGACGCGCAGCGGCCGCACCTGCTCGCCGCCGCGGTCGCACGGTTGCTGCGCGTCCACGGTGACCGTGTCCCGCGCGTCGAGGCCCTCACCGGCGACGCCCCGACCGAGTACCACGAGGCCGCGTGCACCGCGGCGGCGTCGTTGTGGAGCCGCGAGCCGGTCCCCACCGGCTGACGCGGGACCGCGAAGGAGGCCCCATGTCCGACCCCACGTACCGCTTGCTGCGGGAACTGGCCGGCCGGGTGGACGACGACCTGCTCGCCACCGGACGCGAGCTCGTCGCCGTCGGCGAGGAGGGGCACGCGCTGGAGCTGCTGGTCGCCGAGCTCGTCGCGGGACGGGTGGTGCTGCCGCACGCGGTGCGCTCCGAGCTGGTCGCCGAGGCCGCAGCCCGCCGGGTTCAGCCCGACGCCGACGCCTGCCTGCCGCCCGCCGCGGACGTCGCCACCGGTCCGCACCGGTTCGACGGCGACGGCCCGCCCGGTGCCGCGGAGGCGGTCGCGGCCGCGCTCGCCGGAGTCCCGGTCCCGGAGTCGGGCTGGACGCTGGCCTGGCGCACGACGCCCGCCGGTACCGCCCCCGGTCCGCTGCCGCAGCCGGTGCTGCTGGCCCGCACCGGGTCGCACGGCGCACCCGAGGTCCTGACCTACCAGGCCCAGTCGGCGCTGG
The DNA here is from genome assembly GCF_024124365.1 of Pseudonocardia sp. McavD-2-B. Lineage (NCBI taxonomy): Bacteria > Bacillati > Actinomycetota > Actinomycetes > Pseudonocardiales > Pseudonocardiaceae > Pseudonocardia > Pseudonocardia sp. McavD-2-B. The sequence continues at coordinate 1,210 of NZ_JAMXSG010000485.1, read as the reverse complement.
CCCGGGCCGGACTGGTCGTGTCGGTCGAGGTCGGCGACGACGGCCCGGACCCCGGCTATCACCGCGCCGCCCGGGAGGTCGCGCGTCCGCTCCCCGCCACTCCGGTCTCCGACGCCGCCGCTCCGTCCCGCGACGACGCCGCCGCTCCGTCCCGGGAGGACGGGTCGGCATCCCTCCCCGGCGACGCACCACGGCCCGCCCCCGACACGTCCCGGTCCCCCCTGGTGGAACCCGGGGGCGGGGGCGGGGTTGCGGACGACGACACGTCCGGCCAGCCGGCCGACCGGGTTCCCGACGACCGGCCCTCCGACCGGGTCGGGCTCCTGTCCTCGGCGACGCCCCCGGCCCCGCGGCCCGACGGGGACGGGATCACGGCGGTCCCCGGACCCGACGCCGTCGAAGACGCACCGGCCGGGCACCGCACCGACAGCTCCCCCGGCGACGTCACCGTCGACTCCTCCGTCGACACGGACGTCCCCGCCTCGGACCCACCGCCCGCACCGGTGCGCATCGACCGCCCCGCGCCACTCGCCGGGAGCCCCGTCACGGAGACCCCGGACCCGGAGGACCGGCCCGGCCGGGTCGACCCGGAGCCGACGACGGAGGGGGTCGCCGCGACAGCCCCGTCCCCGGGAGCGGCCGCACCCGACATCGGACCGGACCGGGCCCCGGGCGCAGCCACGTCCGGAGCCGGGCCGGACCCGGCCGCGGAGGCCGCCTCCACCGGAACCGGCCACGTCCCGGGCGAGGACGCCACCGGGTCCGGCTCCCCGGCGAGCGCATCCGGCGCGACCGGATCGTCCCCGGAGATCGGCATCTCCGACGAGGCCGCTCCCGGCCCGGGGGCCGGCACTGCCGATCCGGCCACTCCCACCCCGGAGACCGGAACCCCCGACCGGGCCGCTCCCGGTCCGGGCACCGACACGTCCGACAGGGCCGCTCCGGTCCCGGGAACCGGCACGCAGGACGGCGCCGGTCCCGGCCCGGGCGGGCCACGCGGCTCCGCGGCCCGACACGTCGCGGCACCCGTCGAGGGGCATGACACGGCGCATCCGGCGCCGCGGCCGTCGCCGCCGATCCGGGCGCTGCGGGAGGCCTCCGCGGGCGACTGGTTCGACTCTCCCCCGGAGGGCGACAGCCCAGACCCGACCCCGCCGAGCGGGGTCGGCGAGGTCCCCCGGCACCGGTTCGTCGCCGGCCCCGGAACCGC
>NZ_JAMXSG010000484.1:0-2018 GCF_024124365.1 Pseudonocardia sp. McavD-2-B | reverse complement strand
CGCATCACCGACGACGGCGCGGGCGGCCCGCCGGTGCCGCGGGAGAGTGCGTCGAGCACCGCGGTGAGGTCCTCCGCGCGCCCGGCGAGCAGAGTGGGCTCGGCAAGCCCGGACCAGCGTCGCTCAGCGGCGTCGGGCAGCGGGAGCACCCGGCGGCCCGGCTTGAGCGCGGCGATCCCGTGTGCGGCGGCGGCGCAGCGCAGCGTGCCGTCGCCGTCGACACCGATCCCGAGCGGGACGACGCCGGAGGCGACCACGGTCGCGGTGGCCCGGCCACCCGGGGTGGCGTCGAGGCCCACCTCGTGCTCGGCGGTCCGCGCCCGCCCTGCGACGAGTGCACCCGCGGCCCGCAGCCTGCGCACGATCTCGTCGCCGCGCCCGGCCACGGAGATGCCGTCCTCGACGACCACCGGGACCCCTGCCAGCGGCAGGGCGAACCGGTCGGTGCGCCGGTCGAGCGCCGCGGCGGCCGCGCGCAGCGGCCCGGGGTCCACCACCAGCCCGGCGCCCACGGGGACCGCCTCGTCGGAGGTGGCGAGGAGCCGCTCGGCGACGGTGGCCGCGCTCAGCCGCCCCTCGCGTACCGCGGCCGCGAGCTCCGGCACGCCGGACGGGCCGTCACCCGAGGTGGGGGACAGCTCGTCCAGGTGCAGGATGCTCATCGCGGTGGGGCTCGTCCTCCCGGTCGTCGGGGGCGGTGGTCGGCGGAGGCGGACGGGAATCGAACCCGCCTGGCCGAGATGCTCGGCCACGTCGGTGTTGAAGACCGCGGGGGCCACCAGGCACCCATACGCCTCCGGGTCGTCAGGCCGTGCGGAGCGCCTCCGGCACGCCGTCGGCCACGTCGAACAGGGACATCAGGTTGGTCGCCTCGAGCGCGCGGGTGACGGCGTGCGAGCCACAGACCAGCCGCAGCCGGCTGCCGGCGTTCTCCGCCTTCTCCTTGCCCTCGACGAGCGCCGCCAGCCCGGCCGACCCGAGGAACGTGACCCGGGTCAGGTCCACCACCAGCAGGCTCGCGGAGCCGATCCGCTCGGCGAGTCGTTCGCTCAGCACGGGCGCGGTCATCGTGTCGATCTCGCCGTGCACTCCGACGACGACGGCGCCGTCACCGTGCTCGGTCACCTCGAAGCGGACGACCTCGCCGACGTCGGGGCCCTGGTCTCCCCCCACCCCGGTGGGCGTCTCACTGCTCATGTGTCGTGCTCCCTCGCGAGTCGTCGCCGTCGGCGCCGTCGACGTGCTCGTGGTCCGTTCCCGGACGCGCCATCGACGTCACCGTGAGTGACAACCGGCCGCCGTTGCTTGACGTACCGCTCGTGCTGCCTCCGCACCAGCCTAGTCAGCGCGGCCACCCACCCTACGACCGCGGTCGCAGGTGGCACAAACGTCCCGGGACACGGTCGGGCGCGCTGCCCGGGGTGGTCCGGCCCGGCTGGCAGGGTGTGGAGCATGAGCGTCGAGCAGTCTCCGCCGTTCGGGGTCCGGATCGGTGTCCGCAGCTACGAGATGGACGTGAACGGGCACGTCAACCATGCCGTCTACCACCAGTACGGCGAGCACGCCCGGATGGAGCACTTCCGTGCCGCCGGGCTGTCCCAGCACGCGCTCGGCGCACACGGTCTGACGATCGTGCTGCTGTCGACGACGGTGCACTTCCGGGCCGAGCTGCGCGCCGGCGACGAACTGCGGATCGACTCGGTGATCGCGTTCTCGGCGCGCAAACCGTTCACGATGAGTCACCGGATCGTCCGGGTGGCCGCGGCCGACGGGGCCCGCACGGACGATCTCGCGGCCGAGGTGGACTGCACCCTCGGGGTCCTCGACACCACGACGCGACGGCTGGTCGCCGACCCGCACGGCAGGCTCGTCGCCGCGTCGTCGGACCCGGCCCTGCTGGGGCCGGGTCCGGACGTCAGCACGTCGTAGCGCGGTCGTGGCGGCGGGTCGTCGCCGCGGACCCGCGGGCGGCTCAGCCGCGCCGGGCGGGGCCGGCGCCGTACGGGCCACCGGTGCGG
>NZ_JAMXSG010000483.1:0-2037 GCF_024124365.1 Pseudonocardia sp. McavD-2-B | reverse complement strand
TCCGCAGGACGTTCGCCCGGCGCGGCGCCGGCCCGGGGCGCGGACGCTGGGCCCCTCGTCACGAGGAGGGCGTCATGGAGCAGGAGAGGACGGTGCGGGACGACGAGATCGTCGTCGGCACCGACGGGTCGCAGGGCGGCCGGGCGGCGCTCGCCTGGGCGGTCGCCGAGGCCGCCCGCAGCGGCCGGTGGGTACGGGCGGTGCGGGTGTGGGACCCGGCGCCGCTGTTCGCGCCGCCGGCGCCGGTGTTCGTGGTGCGGTCGGTCGTCCGTGAGGACGAGGAACGTGCGCTGGAGAGCGACCTGGCGGAGATCCCGGTGCCCGAGGGGGTGCGGGTGGAGGGCGAGCTGCTCGAGGGCGTCGTCGTCGGTGAGCTCGTGGCGCAGTCGGCGGAGGCCGCCATGCTCGTCGTGGGCAGCCACGGGCACGGACCGCTGGGCCGTGCCGTGCTGGGCTCGGTCAGCGCCGCGTGCGTCCGCCGGGCCGGCTGCCCGGTCGTCGTGGTCACCCCGCGCCGGGCGGCGGTCCTCCTCGGCGCGACGGGAGCGGGGGCGGCCACGGACACACCCCGGTGACCGACACCCGGCACCGGCCTGCCGGCCCCGCCCCCGGGACCGGCGGACCCGCCGACGACCGGCTCGCAGGGGGCGTCCCTGACCCCCGGGAGCCCGCGGCCCGGCTGCTCCGGGACCTGCGCTCCGGACCGGCCGGGCTCTCCGGGCGCGACGCGGCGCGGCGGCTCGCCCGGTTCGGGCCGAACACACCGGCCCGGGCGGGGAACCGGTCGACCCGGCGGGCACTGCGACGGCAGCTGACCCACCCGCTGGCGGTGCTGCTGCTGTTGGCTGCGGTGCTCGCCGTCGTCGCCGGCACCGCGCAACTGGGCACGGCGATCCTGGTGGTGGTCGTGCTCAACGCCGGGTTCGCGTTCCTGCAGGAGCGCCACGCGGGCCGGGCCGTCGAGGCGCTGGGCCGCTACCTGCCCCCGCACGCCCGGGTCCGCCGTGATCGGACGGTTCGGAGCGTCCCCGCCGCGGAGCTGGTGCCCGGCGACGTGCTGCTGCTGGCCGAGGGTGACCGGGTGCCCGCCGACGCCCGGCTGCTGTCGGGCGGCCTGCAGATCGACGCGTCGGCGCTGACCGGGGAGTCGGTCCCCGTCGTCCGCGACGCGTCGGCACCCGACACCGCGGCGAGGGCGCTGGACTCGCCGGTCCTGCTGTTCAGCGGGACCGGGTGCGTCGCCGGGGCGGCCGAGGCCGTCGTGCACGCCACCGGGGCGCACACCGAGATCGGCCGCATCGCGGCGCTCGCCGGAACCCGGCCGACCGACGAGAGCCCGCTCGAACGGCAGGTCCGCCGTGTCGCCCGGCTGATCGCGGCGGTCGCCGTCGGGGTCGGTGTCGCGTTCGTCCCGCTCGGCGTGGTGGCCGGGCTGTCGCTCACCGAGGCCCTGGTGCTCGCGGTCGGGCTGATCGTGGCGAACGTGCCCGAGGGGCTGCTGCCGACGATCACCCTGGCGCTGGCCGTCGGGGTCCGGGCCATGGCCGACCGCGGTGCGCTGGTGAAACGGCTCTCCGCGGTGGAGACCCTCGGCTCGACCACGGTGATCTGCACGGACAAGACCGGCACGCTCACGACCGGCACCATGCGTGTGGTCGACGTCCGCGGTCCGGGCCCCGAGGCGTCGCCGCCCGGGCCCGCGTTCTGGACGGCGCTGGCGCGCTGCAGCACGGCCGACCCGCGGACCGGCGCGGGGGACCCGACCGAGCTCGCCCTGCTGGAGGGGGCCGCGGCCGCCGGTGCCGACGTGGACGCCGGGGTGCGCGACGCCGAACGGCTGGTCCTCCACGCCTTCGACCCGCACCGGATGCTGATGTCCACCCTGGACCCCGGCCCGGAGGGGCCGGTGCTGCACGTCAAGGGCGCCCCCGGCGCGGTGCTGGCGCGCTGCGCGCTGCCCGCCGACCGGCGGTCCGCGGTCGAGGAGGCGGTCGCCGCCATGGCCGGGCGGGGTCTGCGGGTCCTCGCCGTGGCCCG
>NZ_JAMXSG010000482.1:0-2059 GCF_024124365.1 Pseudonocardia sp. McavD-2-B | reverse complement strand
CCGGCCGCGTGCAGCGCGACGGCGAGCGGCTCGGCCAGCGCCCCGTGCGCGGTGCCGACGCCGTCGGGCAGCGTCCGCACCTGGTCGGCGGGCACGCAGCGCAGCTGGCTGAACCCCCCGTCGGTGTGCGGGTCGAACGCGGCCGACCCGAAGTAGCGCACCCGCGGGTGCAGGTTCGTGCGCCCGGCGATCCGGCAGGGCAGCTCACGGTCACCGACCAGCGTCGCCGGGTGGACGGTCACCGGGGTGCCGGGCTCCGGGCCCTCCACCCCCGGCCCGAGCGCCGCGACGCGCCCGGCGACCTCGTGGCCGAGCACGAGCGGGTGGCGCAGCGTCGCCGTTCCGGACGCGCCGTGGCGCCAGTACGAGATGTCGGAGCCGCAGATGCCGCCCCACTCCATGGCGACCAGGACCTCGCCCGCGGCGGGTGCGGGGTCGGGCCGCTCGTCGACCCGCAGGTCTCCCGGGCCGTGCACGACGACGGATCTCATGCTGCGTCCTCCAGCCGGACGAGGTCGCGGCCACGGGTCTCCGGCGCGAGCACCGCGGAGACCAGCGTGATCAGCGAGTAGACGATGAGCATGACGGCGATCGGCCACCAGCTGCCGGTGACGGCGGTGAGGGTGGCGGCCAGCACCGGACCGATGGCGGTCGCGAGCACGCCGCCGATCTCCTTGCTCAGGGCGAGCTGGGTGAAGCGGGTGCGGGCGCCGAACAGCTCGGCCATCGTGACGCTCTCGGCCGCGAAGATCCCGAGCACACCGAGGTTGAGGGCGACGACCATGGCGAGCGTCAGCGCGACCGTGTTCCCGCTGACGATCATCAGCATCAGCGGGAACGCGAGCACCGCGGTGAGCGCGGTCAGGCCGATGTAGACGGGACGACGGCCGACCCGGTCGCTCAGCAGCCCGATCAGCGGGACCGTGACGAAGCCGGCCAGCGAGCCGATGACGATCGCGTCGGTGGCGACCGAACGGTCCAGCATGAGGTTGGCCGCGACGAAGCCGACGAGGAAGGTCTGGACCAGGCCGGAGTTGCCGGCCTGGCCGAACCGCAGGCCCAGCGCCAGCAGGAACGCGCGGCCCTTGCGCTGGGTGAGGCCGGCCTCGATCGCACCGACCCTGGGGGCGTCGCCGTCGCCGTCGCCGTCGCGGGCCGCGGCGCGCAGCTCCTCGCGGTCGAGCGCGACGCCGTCGGCCACGTCGGCGCGGCCCTCGAAGACCGGGCTCTCCTTGACGTTGCTGCGCAGCCAGACCGCGAGGATCAGCAGCACGAAGCTGAACAGGAACGGGATCCGCCAGCCCCAGGACAGCAGCTGTTCCTCGGTGAGGGTCGCGAGCAGGACCGCCCAGATCCCCGACGCGGCCAGCGTGCCGGAGTTCGTGCCCAGCGACACCAGCGAGCCGACGAGGCCACGGCGCCGGGTCGGCGCGTACTCGACGAGCATCACCGTCGCGCCGGCGATCTCGGCGCCCGCGCCGAAGCCCTGCGCGAGCCTCAGGACGACGAGCAGCACCGGGGCGAGGATGCCGATCTGGGCGTAGGTCGGGAGCGCACCGATGAGCGTCGTGGAGACCCCCATCAACAGGATCGTCAGGTAGAGGACCTTCTTGCGGCCGAGCCGGTCCCCCATACGTCCGAAGTAGACGGCGCCGGCGAGCCGCGCGACGTAGCCCACCCCGTAGGTGGCCATCGCCGCGATGAGCCCGACCGCCGGGTTCACGGCCGGGAAGAAGATCTGGTTGAACACGATCGCGGCCGCCAGTGAGTACAGCTGGAAGTCCATGAACTCCATGGCCGTACCCAGCCAGCCCGACGCCGCGGCCTTGCTCAGGTCCCGTGTGGTGCGGGTGACGGGTCCGGATGACCCGGTCGTTGTGGTGTTGTCCGTCATCGTGAACTCCGTTGCTCCGTGACCGGGAGGGTGGGCTACAGCTCGACGCGTCCGGCGCCGAGGGCGGGCAGGCGCGCGGCGACGGCGGCGACCAGGTCGCCGTCGGCCGCGAGGTCGGGTGCGCCGGCGGCGTCCAGGAGCCGCGCGACGGTGCCGGTGGGGTCG
>NZ_JAMXSG010000481.1:0-2065 GCF_024124365.1 Pseudonocardia sp. McavD-2-B | reverse complement strand
GGCCGGCGACGACGTGTCGTCGCGGCCGCCCGGGGCGCCGGCGGACGCCGACTACCTGCGGGGCCTGCCGGTCGCCGCGGACGACGAGCGGCCGGGCACACCGGTCGCCGGTCTCGGTCGTGCGGTCGAGGAGTTCTCCGGGGAGTCGCTCGCCGCGGTCCCGGCCACGGGGGACTGGACCGCTGCGCGCCTGACCGCGCTGCTCGACGCCGTCACCGCCGTCACCGCCGACGGCCCGGTCGGCGTGCTGGCCGCCCTGTGGACCGGGGAGCTGGTCGCCGCGGCCACCCCGGTCGCCGACCTCGACGCCGGGGTCCGGCCGGGGCCGGACTGGTCGGTCGCGCACGTCGTCGCGCTGTGGGGGAGCCGGGACGGGCCGTTCGGGCCGCTGCTCGCCGTCGCCGACACCTACCCGCAGCTCGGCTCGCCGGACCTCGGGCCGGGGCTGCACCTGCAGCCGACCGACCGGGTCGCGGTCGCGCTGGGCCACGGCGGCGGCCTGGTCCTGGTCGGGCCGGACCGGCGCCGCGACGCGCTGACCGCGGCCCTGGGCCGGCGGCCGGTGGGTGTGGTCGAGGCGACCGACCTGCCCGAGTCCTGTCAGAGCGCGCCGTCCGGGACGCTGCGGGCGGTGGACCGGGCCGAGCGGGACGCGATCGTCGCCGCGCTGCGCGACACCGACGGGAACCGGGCCGCCGCGGCCGCGGCGCTGGGGGTGGCCCGGTCGACGCTGTACCGGAAGATCGCGCAGTATCGGATCACGGACTGAGCGGGCCGCATCACCTCGTCAGGAACGCGGTCAGCTCCTGCGCCACCTCCTCGGGGCGCTCCTCGGGCAGATAGTGGTCGGCGTCCAGGGCCGTCCCGTGCACGTCCGTGGCGTAGCCGGCCCACACCGCGGGGACGTCGTAGGACCGCCCGACGAAGGAGTGCGCGCCCCACAGCGCCAGCAGCGGCGCGGTCACCCGTCGGCCGGCGTCCGCGCCGTCGTGGACGCGGTCGATCCCGGCCGCGGCGCGGTAGTCGGCGCACGACGCGGCGATCGCGGCCGGGTCGGCGAAGCAGCGGACGTACTCGGCGACGGCGCGGTCGTCGAACGGGGTGCCGCCGTGGTGGCGCGACCGCATCCGGGCGGTGACCCAGAACTCCGGATCGCCCCCGATGAGGCGCTCCGGGATCCCGGCCGGGGCCGTGAGGAAGAACCAGTGCCAGTAGCCCAGCCCGAAGCCGGCGTCGGCGGTATCGAACGCGTGCCGGGTCGGGACGATGTCGAGCACCGCCAGCGCCGACACCGCGTCCGGTGCGTCGAGGGCCAGCCGGTGCGCGACCCGGCCGCCGCGGTCGTGCCCGGCGACGGCGAACCGGTCGAACCCGAGCTCCCGCATCACGGTGAGCTGGTCGGCGGCCATGGCACGCTTGGCGTAGGCGGCGTCGTCCGGGCCCGGGGGCGGCTTGGCGCTGTCGCCGTAGCCGCGCAGGTCGGTCGCGACGACGGTGAACCGGTCGGCGAGCAACGGCGCGACCCGGTGCCAGATCGCGTGGGTCTGGGGGTAGCCGTGCAGGAGCAGCAGCGGCGGCCCGGATCCGCCGATCACGGTGTGCACCGCCGTCCCCGCCGCGTCGACCGTGCGGGCGGTGAACGGGGCGGGCAGCAGGGTCCGCGGGCTCATCGCGCCGGCCCCCCGGGGGCTGGGGTAGGACGGGCGGCATGCCGCTGCCGGGCCCCGTGCCGACCGACCCCGTGCCGACCGACCCCGTACAACCCGGTGCCGCGCTGCCGGACACCGTCCTGCTCTGGGACGCCGACGAGGTCGCCGACCCGCCTCCGGAGCCCTGCTGCCTGGCCGAGACCGCGCCGGGCGACCGGGCCGTGGTCTACCGCACCGGGCCGGGCGGGGGCGTCGCCGCGCTGTTCGCGTTCACCGGTCCCGCCGAGCCGCACCCCGGCGGACGGCACGCGGCGGGCGTCGTCGTGCCGGTCGGACGGCCGGTGCCGCGGGCCGAGCTGCTGGCCGACCCGGTGCTCGCGCCGGTGTTCCGGCACCTGCGCGGCCGTCGCAGGCTG
>NZ_JAMXSG010000480.1:0-2079 GCF_024124365.1 Pseudonocardia sp. McavD-2-B | reverse complement strand
CGGTGAGCCCGGCCGCGCCGGACCGCACGCTCGGCCAGGCCGCCGTGACCGGCACCCGCGGGGCCGTGCTGCGGCTGCGGCGCTGGCTGCGCCGCCCGCTGACCTCGCTGCACCTGATCCTCGGCGTCTTCGGGCTGCTGACCCTGTTCGGGCTGGTGATGGTGCTGTCCGCGTCGTCGGTCGGCGACGGCTCGTCGTACTCGGTGTTCACCCGTCAGCTGATGTTCTGCGCGGTCGGGCTGGTCCTGTTCTACGTGGGCCTGCGGGTCCCCCCGCGTCGCCTGCGCGCCGCGGCTCCGGTACTGCTGATCATCGGCCTGGTCGCGCTGGTCCTGGTGCTGATCCCGGGGATCGGTGCGCTGCGCGGTGGCGCCCGGTCCTGGTTCGCGTTCGGCCCGGTCTCGCTGCAGCCGTCGGAGGGTGTGAAGATCGCGCTGACGCTGTGGGGCGCCCACGTGCTCGCCGCCCGCCGCGCCGTGATGCACCGCTGGAAGCACGCCCTCAACCCGGTCGTCCCGGTGACGCTGGTGATCTTCACGCTGCTCGTGCTGGAGCCCGACCTCGGTATGACGATCTCGGTCGGGATCATCATGCTCGCGCTGCTGTACTTCGGCGGCGCCCCGGTGAAGCTGCTCGCGCTGATCGCGGGCGGCGGCCTGGCCGGCGCGGTGATCCTCGGGCTGACCGCCGGGTACCGGGCCAGCCGGATCACGGCGTTCCTGTCGTCGTCGGCGGACCCGCTGGGCCCGGCCTACCAGGCGACGCAGGCGCTGTACGCGCTCGCCGACGGCGGCCTGTTCGGCGTCGGCCTCGGCCAGGGCCGGGCGAAGTGGGACTACCTGCCCAACGCCCACAACGACTTCATCTTCGCGATCATCGGCGAGGAGCTGGGCCTGGTCGGGGCGGGTGCGGTACTCGCGCTCTTCGCGACGCTGGCCTACACCGGCATGCGGATCGCCGCCCGCAACACCGACCCGTGGCTGCGGATCGTCGTCGCGACGTCGACGGCGGGCATGGTCGTGCAGGCGTCGATCAACATCGGGTACGTCGTGGGACTGCTGCCGGTGACCGGGCTGCAGCTCCCGCTGATCTCCTCCGGCGGTACCTCGCTGGTGGTGACCATGTTCCTGTTCGGGCTGCTCACGAACGCGGCCCGGCACGAGCCGGAGGCGGTCGCCGCGCTCCGGAAGGACGGGCAGGGGCGGCTGGCGAAGCTGCTGCGCCTGCCGTTGCCGCAGCCCTACCGCGCACCGGCACCGGTGTCGCGGTGGGCGGCGCGCTAGGGCGCTCCCACTCCGAGTGGGAGCGGACACGACGGACGACGCAAGGGGCACGAGAGCGTGACGGGTACGGATCAGACCGGCGGGAACGACGGCACCGGCTCGGGCCGGGAGCCCGGCCGGCGTCCGACCATGGGCGGCCGTGCTCCCGGGCCCCACGAGGTCCGGCCGGACGGTGTGGTCTTCGGTGGCCCGGACGGGGCGGGCGGCACGGGCGGCCGGCCGGGCTGGCCCACGGAGTACCCGTCGGGTGCCGACCTGTTCGATGCCTCCGCTGCTCCGGAGCCCCCGTCGGCGCAGGTCCCCGCGTCGCAGCCGTCCGTGGAGCCGGGTCCGCGTGGCCCGCAGCGGCTGCCCGGTACCGGGTGGGACCCGCACGCGCAGTCCCGCCGCCCGGACGCCCCCCGCAGCGGCGACGGGCCGCAGGGGACGAACGGCGTCGCGCACGGCGACCGCAGCGCGGCCCGGCCGGCGAACGGCGCCCCGCACGAGGGCCTCGGGCCCGACGGCGCCGACCGCCACGACGGCCCGCGGAACGGCATCGCGCGCAACGGTGCCGACCACCACGACGCCCCGCGCAACGGTGACCTGCGCAACGGCACCCCGCAGAGCGCCGCTCCGCAGAACGGTGCCCCCCGGAGCGGCGGCTCCCGGAACGGCGCCCCGCGCAACGGTGTCCCGCGCGGCGCTGCCGAGGGCGGGGACCAGGGCGCTCCGCAGGGCCCGAACGGCGTGTCCCACGGACCGGACGGCGTCGCCCCGGACGGTGGTCCGCGCGGCCTGGACGGCGCACCGCGAC
>NZ_JAMXSG010000047.1:0-25542 GCF_024124365.1 Pseudonocardia sp. McavD-2-B | reverse complement strand
CGGCCAGCCGGGCCGGTGGGGTGCGCGTCGAGGGCGTCGAGCACGGCCTCCAGCGCGGGCCGGGCCCCGGCACCGGGCGGACGGGTGAGCAGCGGGGTACCGGCCAGCTGTGCGGCGTCGACGCCGTCGGACCCGGCCCACGGGTGCCCGGGGGCGACGACGAGCACCAGCGGGTCCGATCCCACCGTCGCCGCGTGCAGGTCCTCCAGCGGGCCGGGCGCGGACACCACACCGACCGCCGCGTCACCGGACCGGACCGCCGCCGCCGGATCCGGGCTGTCGCGCAGCACGACCCGCCCGCCCGGACCGTCGCGCAGCTCGACCAGCCAGGCCTGCAGCAGACACTCCGCGACCACCGGGTTCGCGGCCAGGACGACGGTGTCCTCCCCGGCCGGCTCGTCGCGCAGTGCCGCGACCGCGACGTCCAGATCGGATGCGGCTGCCAGCAGCGGGCCCGCCCACTCCACGAGCAGGACCCCGCGGGTGGTGAGCCTGCTGGACCGCCGCCCCCGGCGTGCACGTTCGAGCACCGGGCCCCCGACCTGCTGCTCGGCGGCCCGGATCCGCGCGGACGCGGCCTGCACCGTCAGCCCGAGCCCCTCGGCCGCGGCGGACATGCTCCCGGTGCAGGCGATGTCACGGAGCAGGGCGAGGGCGGTCAGGTCGGGGACGCGTGCGGGTGCGGTGGCCATCGGGACCAGCCTAGGTGGCGGGCGGGGTCACACCCCGAGCAGCCCGCGGAGGTAGGCCGCCTGACCGGCGTGCTGGAGGTCGTCGCCGACCACGCTGACCAGGCGTTCGCCGAGGGTCACGTTCTCCCCCCAGGTGGGCGGCAGGACGCGGGACAGGTCGTCGTCCGCGAGGCCCGCGAGGTGCCCGACGGTGCGCTCGTGCACCGCCGCGCCGTAGCCGGACAGCAGGTCCGCGGTCGTGCGCACGGCGTCGACCTGCGACGACGTGTGCCCGAACCCGGTGTCGGCGACGTCGAGGTCCAGGCCGAAGCGCTGCGCCCAGCCCTCGCCGGTCCAGACCTGGTCGGACCCGAACGCCTCGGCGACGTGGTCGTCCTGCACCCGCAGCAGGTGCCACACCAGCCAGCCGATCGGGTTGCCGGGGCCGTCCGCACCCTCCGGGCGGCGGGCGAGGTCGGCCTCGGACAGGCCGTCCACCACCTCGCGCACGAGCTCGTCGATCCGGCCGACGTGGTCGGTCAGCAGTTCAGCGGTCGTCGTCATGGGACGGGCTTTCCCGTATGCGGGCCCCCGCATGCGGGTTACGGTGGTCGGTGGTGACCGAGAACGTGAGGACCCACAGCGCGCACTGGGGCGTGTTCCACGCCCGGTGGGACGGCAGCAGGCTGCGGGTCCGCCCGCACCCGGGCGACCCGGACCCGTCCCCGGTGCTGGACAACATCCCCGCGGCCGTCGGGCACGCCGCCCGGGTCGCCGCGCCCGCGGTGCGCCGCGGCTGGTGGGACCGCGGCCCGGGCCGTGACCCCGGTCGTGGGCGCGACGGCTACCGCACCGTGTCCTGGGACGCCGTGCTCGACCGGCTCGCCGAGGAGACCCACCGGGTCCGCTCCACCCACGGCGACGAGGCCGTCTACGGCGGCTCCTACGGCTGGGCGTCGGCCGGGCGCTTCCACCACGCCCAGGGCCAGCTGCACCGGTTCCTCGCGCTGACCGGGGGCTACACCCGCTCGGTCAACACCTACTCCGGCGGCGCCGCCGAGGTGGTGCTGCCGCACGTGCTGGGCACCTTCGACGCGGTGACCCGCTACGCGGTGACCTGGGACCAGGTCGCGGCGCAGACCGACACCGTCGTCGCGTTCGGCGGGATGGCGCTGAAGAACTCCGCGATCGCCGCGGGCGGGGTCAGCCGGCACGTCGAGCGCGGGGCCATGCGCGCCGCCCGCGACCGGGGCGCGGTGTTCGTGCTGGTCAGCCCGCTGCGTCCGGACCTGCCGGAGGAGGTGGACGCCACCTGGCTGCCGATCCGGCCCGGCACCGACGTCGCGCTGATGCTGGCGCTCATGCACACCGTCGTGGAGGCGGGGCGGGCCGACACCGACTTCCTCGCCTCGCACTGCGACGGCTGGGACCGGCTGCGCGAGTACCTGTTCGCCGCCCCGGCGAAGGACGCCTCGTGGGCCGAGGGCGTCACCGGCATCCCGGCGGCGACGATCCGCGAGCTGGCCTGGCGGATCGCACACGGCCGCACCCTGGTGACCGTCGCGCAGTCGCTGCAGCGCGCCGAGCACGGCGAGCAGCCGGTCTGGGGCGGGACGGCGCTCGCTGCGGTGCTCGGTCAGATCGGGCTGCCCGGCGGCGGCTTCAACTACGGCCTCGGGTCGCTCGGGCACTACGGGCGCCCGCGCAACTCGGTGCCGGTGCCCACGTTCTCCCGGGCGCCGAACCCGGTGACCTCGTTCATCCCGGTCGCGCGGGTCGCGGACATGCTGCTGCACCCGGGGGAGACCTACTCCTACCAGGGCGTCGGGCACACCTACCCGCACGTGCGGATGGCGTGGTGGGCCGGCGGCAACCCGTTCCACCACCACCAGGACCTGCGCCGGATGCGACGCGCGGTCGCCGAGCTGGACACGTTCGTCGTCCACGACCCGATGTGGACGGCCACCGCGCGGCACGCCGACGTCGTGCTGCCGTCCACGACGACCCTCGAACGCGACGACATCGGCGCCACCAGCTCCGACCCGCTCGTCGTCGCGATGAAGCAGCTGGTGCCCCGGCACGGCGAGGCCCGCGACGACTACGACGTGCTCGCCGCCCTGGCCGTGCGGCTCGGGCACGGCGAGGCCTTCACCGAGGGCCGGACGTCGCACGAGTGGCTGGTCCACATGTACGACCGCACCCGTAAGGGCCTGGCGGACCGCGGACTCGACGCGCCGTCGTTCGAGGAGTTCTGGGAGCGCGGCGAGCTGGAGCTGCCCCAGCGCCCCGACGACGGCGGGGTGCTGGCCCGCTTCCGCGCCGACCCCGTCGCGCACCCGCTGCCGACGGCGTCCGGCCGCGTCCAGGTCGGGTCCGGCCCGATCGCCGCGCTCGGACTGCCCGACCACCCCGGTCACCCGGCGTGGATCGAGCCGACCGAGGTCCCCGACGACCGGCACCCGTTCTGGCTGGTCTCGAACCAGCCGGCGACCCGGCTGCACTCCCAGCTCGACTTCGGCGCCCACTCGGCCGGGTCGAAACGCTCCGGGCGCGAGGTCGTGCGCATCCACCCCGACGACGCCGCCCGGCTCGGCATCGGCGACGGCGACGTCGTCCGCCTCCACAACGACCGGGGCGCCTGTCTGGCCGCGGCGCGGGTCACCGACGACATCCGGCCCGGCGTGCTCCAGCTGCCGACCGGGGCGTGGTGGGACCCGCGTCCCGACCCGGACCGTCCCGAGCTCGGCGACGACGGCCTCTGCGTGCACGGCAACCCGAACGCCGTGACCCGCGACCGGGGTACGTCGGGCTTCGCGCAGGGGTGCAGCGGTCAGCTGTGCGCGGTCGCGGTGGAGCCGTACCGCCACGAGGCCCCGGAGGTCACCGCGCACACCCCGCCGGTCACGCCGGCTTCGCCGTGACCGGCTGGGCCAGGCTTCTCTCGATCTCCTCCAGGCTGCGGCCCTTCGTCTCGGGCAGCAGCCGGGTCGCGTAGATGTAGGCGGCCGCCGTCGTCATCGCGAAGAACAGGAAGTTCCAGCCCGCGCCGAACGCCTCGAGCAGCGACGGGAACAGCAGCGCGACGGTCATGTTGAACAGCCAGTTGAACGTCACACAGAACGCGACCGCGCCGGCGCGGACCCGCAGCGGGAACAGCTCCGGCAGCAGCACCCACTGCACCGGGCCCCAGGAGATCGAGAACGAGGCGATGTAGACGACGATCCCGGCCAGCGTCAGCCCGAGCAGCAGCGGTCCCTGCTCCAACCCGACCAGGTTGGTGACAGCCAGAACGATCATCGCCACGCACATGCCGACCGCGCCCCAGCGCAGCAGCGGGCGTCGCCCGGCGCGGTCGATCAACCACATCCCGGGCAGCGTCATCAGCATGTTCACCGCGCCGATGCCCACGTTGGCGCCGATCGCGCCGGTCGCCCCGAAGCCGACGTCGGTGAGCAGGGTCGGCGCGTAGTAGATGATCGTGTTGATGCCGACGAAGTTCTGGAAGAACACCAGCAGCATCCCGATGAGGGTCAGCCGCCGCAGCCGCGGGGAGAACAGGGTCCCGATCGCGACCTTCTCGGTGTTCTCCCGCTCGACGCGCACGCTCTCCCGGATCTCCGACAGTTCGGCCTCGGCCGCCTCCGGGGTACCGCGCAGCCGCTCCAGTACGACCCGCGCGTCCTCCTCGCCGCCGTCGGGCTTCTGCGCGACCAGCCAGCGGGGGCTCTCCGGCTGGGTGTAGATGCCGATGGCGAGGACGACCGCGGGGATCACGCCGAGACCGATCATCCAGCGCCAGTCCCGGGACTCGGCGAAGGCGAAGTCGGTGACGTAGGCCAGGAAGATCCCGACGGTCACCAGCAGCTGCATCAGCGACGTCAGCCGTCCGCGGATGCGGGCCGGGGCCAGCTCGGACAGGTACATCGGCACGACCACCGACACGATGCCGACGCCGACGCCCATCACGAACCGGAACCCGACGAGCATCGCGACGTTCACCCCGAGGGCGGCGCCGAGCGTGCCGATGACGAACACGATCCCGCCGAGCAGGATCAGCAGCCGCCGGCCGAGGGTGTCGGCGAGCTTGCCGGAGACGCCCGCCCCGAGCATCGCGCCGACCAGCAGGCCGGACACCACGGTGCCCTGTTCCAGCGACGACAGCGGGATGTCGTCGGGGATGAACAGGATCGCCCCGGAGATGACGCCCGTGTCGTACCCCCACAGGATCCCGCCGAGTGCCCCGAAGAACCAGATCGCCCACTGCGACGGCCGCTTCGCCGTCTGCGCCCCCGAACTCATCGGCCGATCCTCCGGTGGCCCGTTACGGGCCGCAACAGGAGACGTCAGGCGGCGTGTCGTGAGGCGTCGAGCCGGCGGCGGCCGCCGTCGGTGGCGGCGTCGATCTCCCGCACGCCCAGTGCCTTCGCCAGCCCCGACGGCGGCATGTCGCCGTAGATCGTCTCGAATTCCCCGGCCACGAAGGTCTCGTGCCAGATCCCGACGGCGCCGGGGTAGCGGCGGGCGCGGCGGTTGAACGCGGCCCAGGCCGGCCGGTGCGTCGCCGCGGTGTCGCTCGCGTAGGCGTAGAGGGACTCGCGATCGCGCCAGTACTGCACGAGGAACGGGCCGCCGGGGCCGATCCCCGGGCGGGTCCCGAGCAGCCCGTGGGCGGGGTCGCGCTCCAGCTCACGCAGCATCCCGGACATCGCGCTCACCACCGGCAGCCAGGCCCGGACCTTCCAGGGCCGGTTGAAGCGCATGCCGATGAGGAACACGACGACCGGCTCGTCGGTCGGCTCGTTGGTCGTGCGGGTGTACGGCGCCATCGGTCCACTCCCTCGTCACGGTGCTATGTGGATACCGAGACTATCCGATGGCGGCGAGTGGCGCTATCCGTTCTGGTCGAGCCAGGCCCGGACCTCGGCGGAGTCGGCGCCCAGCGGCGGGGGAGAGCGGCGGTAGGACGGTGGGGTCACCGACCAGGTGACCGGGTTGCGGACGGTCGGGACGGCGGCGGCGTCGTCGGCCCGGACGACCGGGTCGAGGCCGAGCTCCTCGGCGAGGGCGACACCGCCGTCGACGGTGTTGATCGGGCCGCAGGGCACGCCGGCGGCGGTGATCGCGTCGTACCACTCCTGGGCGGTACGGGTGGCGAGGCGGGCGCGCAGCCGCTGCTCGATCTCCTCCCGGTGGCCGATCCGGTCGGACATGGTCGCGAAGCGCGGGTCCTCGGCCATGGCCGGGTCGCCGAGGACGGTCGCGAGCTTGCGGAACTGGCCGTCGTTGCCGGCGATGACGATGAGGTCACCGTCCGCGGTGGGCATCGGCTGGTACGGGAAGACGCTGGGATGGGCGTTGCCCATCCGGCGGCCGACCGCGCCGGCGGCGACGTAGGCCTCGGTCTGGTTGACCAGGGTGGACATCGCGACCGACAGCAGGTTGGTCTCCAGCAGCTGGCCCTGCCCGGTCCGCTCGCGGTGCCGCAGCGCCGCGCCGACCGCGAGTGCGGCGTGGAGGCCGGTGAGGACGTCGAACACCGCGACCCCCGCGCGGAACGGCGGCCCGTCGACGTCGCCGGTCAGGCTCATCAGCCCGGACACCGCCTGGACGAGCAGGTCGTAGCCGGCCAGGTGGGCGCCGCCGCGGGCGCCGAACCCGGTGATCGAGCAATACACGACCCCGGGGTTGCCGGCCGAGACGCTGTCGTGGTCCAGCCCGAACCGCGCCGCGCCGCCCGGCCGGAAGTTCTCGACGACGACGTCGGCCCGCCGCGCCAGCTCGCGTGCCGCCGCGAGGTCGCCCGGGTCGGTCAGGTCGAGCACCACGGACCGCTTGTTCCGGTTGATCGACAGGTAGTAGGTGGAGATGTCGCCCTGCTCGGGGTCGCTGACCACCGGCGGCTTCCAGGTGCGGGTGTCGTCGCCGCCGGGACCCTCGACCTTGATCACCGTCGCGCCGAGGTCGGCCAGCATCATCGTGGCGTAGGGCCCGGCGAGGACGCGGGAGAAGTCGGCGACCAGCACGCCGTCCAGCGGTCCGCCGGTGGGGTCGTCGCCGAGCGGGGAATGATCCACGTCCCGGCACGCTAGCCGCGTCGCCGCACCGGCGACAGTCGCGACGCGGCTCACGGTGGGTCGGGTGCGAGGTAGGTGTGTCCGGTGGGGGTGGTGGTCGTGACCCCGGCGGGTCCACGGGCGACGTGCCAGCCGGGTTGTTCGCGGACGTGGTTGTGGAACTCACACACCCCCCGCCCGTTGTCCAGCTCGGTGCGGCCGCTGTCGGCGGTGCGGTGGATGTGGTCGAGGTGGCGGATCGGTGCGTCGCAGTAGGGCTCGGTGCACCGGTTCTGCGCCCGGGCCCTCACCAGGGTGGCGAGCAGCCCGGTGAAGGTGCGTCGGCGGGAGTCGCCGCCGATCACGATGCCCTGGTCGGTGAGCAGGCGTCGCAAGGACTTCCTGCCCTCGCTGGTGGCGAGCAGGTCGGCGGGGACGGGGCCGAGGCCGGGGATCTCGGCGGGCAGCGGGGACTGCGGGTCGAGCAGGGCCTGGGCCGGGACGGTGACCTGGACTTCGAGGTTGACGGCGGTCGCGGTGGCCTGGCCGGTGACCCGCTCGACGAGGGTGTCGGCCAGGACCTGCCCGCGGGTGCGGGTCAGCGGCTGCGGGTGGACCTGGATCTCGACGAACGCCTTCTGCAGCGCGGCCAGGCAGGCGGCGCCCTGCTCGACCGGGACGTAGGCGGTGAGGTAGCTCATCGCGTCCGGCGCGGGTCGCAGGGTGACCCGTCGTTCGGCCTTGGCGGCGTGGACGCGGGCGCGGAAGCGCTCCGGGGTGATCTCGGCGACGAGCCGGCGGGTCATGGCGCGGAGCCGTCCGATGCCGTACCGGGTCAGGTCTTGCACGGCGAGACGGGCATCGACCTGCCTGCGCCGGCGCGCATCGAGGTCACGGCATTCGACTGCGATCGCGGAGACCTTCGCGGCGCTGAGCTGCCCGGCTATGTGCAGGTCGCGGACACGACCGAACCCGGCGTACAGGTCCCGGGCGTTCGCCACCCGGGTGCGGGCCTCGGCCGTGGAGACGCGGCAGGCGAGCTGGACCTGCGCGACCACGCTGCGATGGAGCTCGTCGGCGTCGGCGCGGTCGTCGGTGAGCCTGTTCTCGACGTGTGCCTGGGCGAACGCCCGGATGCGCGTCGCCTGGAGCGCGGCGAGGGACGACTGCAGGGACTCGATCTGCCGGATCTGGTCGATCAGGTCGGCCTCGGAGAGCACGGAGACGTCGTCGTCGACGACCTGGTCGATCAGGAGCCGCAGCAGCGCGAGCTCACCGGACGCGAACCCGCGCCCGTCCACGCCGGGGGCGTGGACGGGAGGCTCGTGGGTCACAGGCACGCCACCGAGTATAATCGAACACATGTTCGATACAAGCTCAGTCGCCGCAGGTGGAGGGCCGTTCGCCGTCCCCGGTATCCCGGACCTCAGCTCCGGGCGGCGTCGCGGGCCACCGCGTCGGCCAGCCGCGCTGCCACGGCGGAGGCACCGATCGGCTCGGCCTGGGCGTTCACGACCGTCACGTCATCGCGCCCCGAGGTGTAGTGGCGCCCCGTCCAGCGCACCCCACGCGGTGTCCGCAGCTCCCGGACGTTGCCGGTGCCGTAGGTGTCGACGAGGCGCTTCAATCCCATCGCGTCGGCCGTTCCGGGCATCTCGACCGCGGCGACGGCCACCACCACCCGCGCGCCACCCTCCCGCACCTCGAACGACGCCCGGCCGACCCCGACACACGGGGTCCCGACGAAGAAGTCGCGCACGCGACCGTAGGACACGGACCCGCAGTCGGTCCGGACGTCGCCGCCGAGGCGATGCACCTCCCGCCCCGCGCGGGACAGCCGTCGTGCCGTCCCGTCCTGGCTGCGGTTCTTCGCCCGGACGCTCCGCGAGGCCGATGCGCCGGACCCCGAGGAGCCTGCCGCAGCCGACGAACCCGACCCGGCGACCCCGCCGGCGGCGCCGCCGCCCAGGCCTCCGCCGGACACGGCGAGCCAAAGGGCCAGCAGCAACGCCCCGACGCCCGTGCCCGCCTTCACGAACCGCCCGTCCGGGCCGCGCTCCTTGTGCCGTGCCAACCGTCCCCCACCCGTGAGTCCACGCGGAGTCGTCGCCGGGGGACGGGGTGTTACCTACTCCACGTCCCCGTCGACGTAGAACCACCGCCCGTCCTCCCGGACGAACCGGCTGCGCTCGGCCAGCACCCCGTCCGTCCGATGGGCCCGGAACTCGACGGTCCCGTCGGTGGAGAACATCGTCCCGCCCGAGCGCGCCACGATCTCCAGCCCCGTCCACACCGACCCCGGCTCCAGCCGCAGCCGTCGCGGCCGCGTCGACGGGTGCCACGACGCCAGCAGGTACGCACGGTCGCCCCGCACGAAGGCGGTGTAGCGGCTGCGCATCAGCGCCTCCGCCGTGGCGGCGGGGCGCCCGGCGAGCACGGGGGCGCAGCAGGTGTCCTCGGGGCGGCCGGTACCGCAGGGGCAGAGCACGGTCGTCGAGCATGCCCCATCCGGCATGTGAGGTGCCCGACCGACCCGAAGGGACAGTTGACCACCTCTACGGACGTGTGGTCGTCTCATCCGTCGCCGAGCCGTGTACCGCAGGAGGAATGCCGACGTGACGGACTTCTACGACGTCCTGCACTCCCGCCGCGACGTACGCACCGGCTTCCGGCCCGACCCGGTCGACGACGAGGTCCTCACCCGCGTCCTGCAGGCCGCGCACGCCGCCCCGAGCGTCGGGTTCTCCCAGCCCTGGGACTTCGTCCTGGTCCGCGACGCGGGCGTCCGCGAGCGCGTGCACGCCCTCGTCTCCGCCCAGCGCGACCGCTACGCCGCGTCGCTGCCCGCCGCCCGCGCCGAGGCGCTGCGCGCGATCCGGGTGGAGGCGATCCGCGAGACCCCGCTGAACGTCGTCGTGACCGCCGACGCCACCCGCGGCGGCCGGCACACCCTCGGCCGCCACGAACGCCCCGAGATGGGTCCGTACTCCGCCGCCCTCGCGGTGCAGAACCTGTGGCTGGCCGCCCGCGCCGAGGGCCTCGGGGTCGGCTGGGTGTCGTTCTTCGGCGACGACGGCCTCACCGAGCTCGGCGCGCTGCTCGGGCTGCCCGCGCACGTCGAGGTCGTCGCCTACCTGTGCGTCGGCCATGTCGACGCCTTCCCCGACCGGCCCGAGCTGGAACAGCACGGCTGGGCCCGGCGGCGCCCGCTGGACTGGGCGGTGCACCAGGACACCTGGGGCGCCCGCGGGCTGCCCGGCGCCGCGCCCACCGCCCTGCTGGAGTCCACCGTGGACGCCGTCGCACCGGTCGACGGGGTCGCCCGGGCCGCGGCCCGCGACCGGCTCGACCGGATGACCAAGCCGCGTGGCGCGCTCGGCCGGGTGGAGGACGTGGCCGTCGCGCTCGCCGGGATCGCCGGGGCCGAGGTGCCGCCGATGCCGTCCCCGGCCGCGGTCGCGATCTTCGCCGGCGACCACGGCGTGCACGCCCAGGGCGTCACCCCGTGGCCGCAGGAGGTCACCGCACAGATGGTCGCGAACTTCACCGCGGGCGGTGCGGTGGTGAACGCGTTCGCCCGCCAGCTCGGGGCGGAGGTCCTCGTCGTCGACGTCGGGGTGGCCGCCGGGCTCGACCCGGTGCCCGGCCTGCTGCCCCGCAAGGTCGCCCGCGGCACCGCCGACATGACCACCGGCCCGGCCATGACCCGCGAGCAGGCCCGCGCCGCGCTCGAGCACGGCATCGAGGTCGCCCGCGACCTGGTCGCCGCCGGGAACCGCTGCCTGCTCACCGGGGACATGGGCATCGCCAACACCACCGCCGCGGCCGCGCTGGTGTGCGCGTTCACCGGCGCCGACCCGGCCGTCGCGACCGGGCGCGGCACCGGCGTCGACGACGAGACCCTGGCCCGCAAGGCCGACGTCGTGCGCCGCGCCCTGGAGCTGCACCGGCCCGACCCGGCCGACCCGCTCGGGGTGCTCACCGCCGTCGGCGGGCTGGAGCACGCGGGGCTGGCCGGGTTCGTCCTGGGCGCCGCCGCGCTGCGCGTCCCGGTGGTGCTCGACGGCGTCATCGCCGGCTCCGCCGCCCTGGTCGCCGCCGCGTTCGCGCCGGACGTCGTCGGCTACTGCCTGGGCGGGCACCGCTCCGCCGAGCCGGGCGGCGCGCTCGCCCTGGACCACCTCGGCCTCGCGCCGCTGCTGGAGCTCGACATGCGCCTCGGCGAGGGCACCGGCGCGCTGCTCGCGCTGCCGGTGCTGCAGGGCGCGGCGCGGGCGATGGCCGACGTCGCCACCTTCGACGCCGCCGGGGTCACGGACAAGACCGGTGGGTGACCCGCTCACCGTCGTCGGGATCGGCGCCGACGGCTGGGCCGGGCTGCCGGAGACCCACCGCGACGCGCTCCGCGACGCCGAGGTGCTGCTCGGCGGGCCCCGCCAGCTCGACCTGCTGCCCGCCGACGTGGCGGGGGACCGACGGGCGTGGCCGTCGCCGCTGGTCCCGGCGTTGCCGGGGATCCTCGACTCCCTCGCCGACCGGCGCGTCGCGGTGCTCGCCTCCGGCGACCCGATGTTCTTCGGGATCGGCGCCACGCTGGCCCGCGTCGCCGGGCCGGACCGGCTGCGGGTGCTGACCCACCCGTCGTCGGTGGCGCTGGCCTGCGCCCGGCTGGGCTGGGGCTCGGAGCACGTGGCGGTGCTGAGCGTCGTGGGCCGCCCGCTCGACGCGCTGCGCCGGGCGCTGGCCCCGGGCGCCCGGCTGGTCGTGCTCTCGGCCGGCGCCGGGTCACCCACCGAGATCGCCGGGCTGCTCGCCGGCGCCGGATGGGGCGACTCGCGGATGACGGTGCTGGAGCGGCTCGGTGCGCCCGACGAGCGCCGGGTGTCCGCCACCGCCGCGGCCTGGCGGGGCGACGCGGACGCGCTGAACGTCGTCGCGCTCGAGTGCGTCCCCGACGCCGGGCTCGTCCCGCCGGGGGAGGCACCCGGCCTGCCCGACGACACCTACGACCACGACGGTCAGCTCACCAAGCGCGAGGTCCGCGCCGTCACCCTCGCCCACCTCGCGCCCCGCGCGGGGGAGCTGCTGTGGGACATCGGCGCCGGGTCCGGGTCGATCGGCATCGAGTGGATGCGCGCGCACCCGCGGTGCCGCGCGATCGCCGTCGAGACCCGCCCCGAGCGCGCCGACCGGGTCGCCGCCAACGCCGCGGCGCTCGGTGTCCCCGGACTGCGGGTGGTGACCGGTCCCGCGCCGGACGTACTGGCCGGGCTGGAACGGCCCGACGTCGTGTTCGTCGGCGGCGGGCTGACCCGCGAGGGCGTCCTCGACGCCTGCCTGGCCGCGCTGGGCCCGGGCGGTCGCCTGGTCGCCAACGCGGTCACCGTCCAGACCGAGGCGGCCCTGGCCGCCGCCCACGCCGCACACGGCGGGGACCTCGTACGGGTGCAGGTCGCCCGCGCCGTCCCCGTCGGCGGCTTCCACGGATGGCGCCCCGCCATGCCCGTGACCCTGTGGAGCTGGAGGAACGTTCTGTGAGGACCGAGCTGTGACGGTGCACTTCATCGGGGCCGGACCCGGTGCGGTCGACCTGCTGACGCTGCGGGCCCGCGACCTCATCGCGGCCGCGCCGGTCTGCCTCTACGCGGGCAGCCTGGTGCCGCCGGAGATGCTGGAGATCTGCCCGCCCGGCGCCCGCACCGTCGACACCGCGCTGATGACCCTCGACGAGATTCTCGACGAGATGGTGCGCGCGCACCGGCACGGGCTCGACGTCGCCCGCCTCGCCTCGGGGGACCCGTCGGTGTTCTCGGCGATGGCCGAGCAGATGCGCCGCCTGGAGACCGAGGGCGTGCCCTACGACGTGTGCCCCGGAGTCCCCGCCTACGCGGCGGCGGCCGCGGCGCTGGGCCGCGAGCTCACCGTCCCCACGGTCGCCCAGACCGTCACCCTCACCCGGATCGCCGCGCGCGCGACCCCGATGCCGGAGAACGAGGGACTCGACAAGCTGGGCGCCGCGGGCGGCACCGTGGTGCTGCACCTGGCCGTGCACCGGATCGCCGAGGTCGTCGACGCCCTGGCCCCCTCCTACGGCGGCGACTGCCCGGCCGCGGTGGTGGCACACGCGTCGCGTGCACACGAGATCGTGCTGCGCGGGACCCTGGAGCAGATGCCCAAGGCCGTCGACGAGGCCGGGATCCAGCGCACCGCCGTGATCATCGTCGGGGAGGCGCTGGCGGCCCGGCACTTCCCGGACTCGCACCTCTACAGCTCGGACCGCTGCCGGAGCTGAGGCCCGACCGTTCGCCCCCCGCTCGCCGCGCGAAGCCGGGATCTCGGCGCGCAAAGATCATCCGATGCGTCTGCGCATGGCCCACTTGATACGCCCGATCGGTGGATCGGATCCGTGTAGGAAGGGGAAAGCCGTGCACATCAGGAGTGTCGTCACCGTGATCGCGGCCGTGGCCGGCATCGCGCTGGCGGGCGTCGTCGCCGCCCCCACGGCGGGCGCCGCACCCGCCCCGCCGAGCGGGTGCCCACAGATCGAGACGATCGCCGTACGCGGCAGCACCGAGGCCCAGGGCGGCGGCAGCATCGCCGGTCCGCTGGCGTCGTCGATCCGGTCACGGTCGACGCAGACCGTCCGGACCCATGACCTGGTCTACCCGGCGACGCTGAGCAACTACGCGAGCAGCGTGCGCCAGGGGGTGTCCGCGCTGCGCAGCCGGCTGTCGTCGACGTCGTCGCAGTGCCCGTCCACCCGGTTCGTGCTGATCGGGTACTCGCAGGGCGCCCAGGTCGTCGGGGACACCCTGGCCGGCGGTGGCGTCCCCGGAGCCGACCGCATCCCGGCGGTGGTGCTGTTCGGCGACCCGACGTTCAACGGCCGTGAGAGCTACAACACCGGCAGCTACTCCGCGGCCCGCAACGGCGTGTTCCCGCGCTCCCGCGGCGCGCTGTCGGCCTACGCCTCGTCGATCCGCTCCTACTGCAACGCCACCGACAACTTCTGTCAGCGCGGGGCGAGCGGCGGCGGCCACTACCGCTACGCGAGCGACCGGACCGCCGCCACCACGTTCGCCCTGGGGCGGATCGGGGGCTGAACCCGGCTCAGTAGTCCTCGTGCCAGGCCCGGCCGTCGCGCTCGATCAGCGCGGTGGCCGAGGCCGGGCCGTGACTGCCCGCGGAGTAGGGGCGGGGCCGCTGGTCGGTGGCCTCCCAGGTCCGCAGGATCGGCTCGGCCCAGCGCCACGCGGCCTCGATCTCGTCGCGGCGCATGAACAGCGTCGGGTTGCCGCGCAGCACGTCCATGAGCAGCCGCTCGTAGGCGTCGGGCAGCCGGTCGCCGAAGGTGCGGGCGAAGCTCAGGTCCAGCGGCGCCGGGATCGGGCGGATGCCGCCGGGGCCGGGCTGCTTGGCCGTCATGTGCAGGCGGACGCCCTCGTCGGGCTGCAGCCGCAGGACGAGCCGGTTGGCCGGGATCTCCTCGCCGAACGCCGGGAAGATCGAGTGCGGGACCGGCTTGAACTGCACCACGATCTCCGACGCGTGCGTCGCCAGTCGCTTGCCGGTGCGCAGGTAGAACGGCACCCCGGCCCAGCGCCAGTTGGCGACCTCGGCGCGCAGCGCCACGAAGGTCTCGGTCGAGGACCGCTCCCGCTCCCGCGGGGTCCCGGCGCGCGACTCGGCCAGCTCGGTGGCGTAGCCGGGCACGGCGGTGCCGTCGACGAGACCCTCGGCGTACTGCCCGCGCACGGTGTCGCGCACGACGTCCGGGCCGTCGAGCGGCCGCAGCGACTGCAGGACCTTGAGCTTCTCGTCGCGCACGCCCTCGCCGTCGATCTTGGCCGGCGGCTCCATCGCGACCAGGCACAGCAGCTGCAGCAGGTGGTTCTGCACCATGTCGCGCAGCGCGCCGGAGCCGTCGTAGTAGTCGGCGCGGTTCCCGACGCCGATCGACTCGGCGACGGTGATCTGCACGTGGTCGATCTGCGAGGCGTTCCACAGCGGCTCGAACAGGGAGTTGCCGAAGCGCAGGACCAGCAGGTTCTGCACCGTCTCCTTCCCGAGGTAGTGGTCGATCCGGTAGATCTGCTCCTCGGCGAAGACCGAGCCGACCTCGTCGTTGATCGCCTGCGCCGAGGCCAGGTCGGTGCCCAGCGGCTTCTCCAGCACGACGCGGGTGCGGTCGTCGACGATGCCGGCGGCCGCGCTGCCGACGCAGATCCGCCCGAACAGCTGCGGGGCGGAGGCGAGGTAGAGCACCCGGGTGCGCCTCGGGGAGGGTGCCCCGATCAGCTCCGACAGCAGCGACCAGTCGTCGTCGGCGACGTCGAGGGTCACGTGGTGCAGCCGGTCCAGGAAGCGGTGGTGCTGCGCGTCGTCGGCGCAGGCGTCGGGGCCTGCCCAGCGCGGCGCGGTGCGCCGCAGCTCGGAGTCGACCTTGTCGCGGTAGCCGGGGTCGTCGAGCCCTGATCGGGACACGGCGACGATGCGGGTGTCGTCGGCGAGCTGGCCGTCGCGGTCGCGGAGGTAGAGCGCCGGCAGCAGCTTGCGCATCGCGAGATCGCCGGTGCCGCCGAACACGACGACGTCGGCGGGGTCCATGACGGGAAGGGGGTGCGGCACGAGCCGTCTCCTCGGTAAGCGAACGGGTGCGGGTCGAGCGGTGCCAGGGCCCGCGTGACGGGCCCTTCCGTACTGTACCGATTCCGTTCCGCTCACGAAAGGCGGAAGGGGCCCCGGTCAGGTCAGCCGGCCCGCCCCGTCCGACGGCGTGCCCGGGAACACGACCGGTTCGGCCCAGCCGCGCTGCGCGAAGGCCTCCCGCACCGAGGCGGTGACCGCGGCCGCCCCGTCGGCCTCGACCAGCGCGATCACGCAGCCACCGAAGCCGCCGCCGGTCATCCGCGCGCCGGTCGCGCCGCCGTCGCGGGCCGCCTCGACGGCCACGTCGACGTGCGGGACGGTGATCTCGAAGTCGTCGCGCATCGAGGTGTGCGAGGCGTCGAGCAGCGGCCCGATCGCCTGCGGGTCCGCGCCGCCCGACAGTAGCCGCACGGTCTCGACGACCCGGGCGTTCTCGGTCACGATGTGCCGGGCCCGGCGCCGGATCCGCTCGTCGGCGATCCGGGGCAGGTCGTCCGGGCCCGCGTCCCGCAGGGCCGGGACGCCGAGGGCGGCGGCCGCGGCCTCGCAGTCGGCGCGCCGGGCGCCGTACTCGCCCGAGGCGTGCGCGTGCGGCGCCCGGGTGTCGATGACCAGCAGCTCCAGGTCGTGCGCCGGCAGGTCGAAGGGGACCAGCTCGACGGTGTCGCCGCGGGTGTCGAGGAACACCAGCCGGCCGGCGCGCCCGTGCATCGAGGCCATCTGGTCCATGCCGCCCGTGGGGGCGCCGACGAACTCGTTCTCCGCGCGCCGCGCGATCCGGGCCAGCGTGGTCGGGTCGACGTCGGCCCCGGCGAGCCCGGCGAGCGCGACGCCGACCGCGCACTCCACCGCCGCCGACGACGACAGCCCGGCCCCGACCGGCACGTCGGAGTCCAGCTCCAGCTCCACCTCGCCCAGGGGGTAGCCGGCCTCGCGGAACGCCCAGCAGGTCCCGGCCACGTAGGCCGCCCAGCCGGGCACCTCGCCGGGCACCACCGACGCCGCGGAGAACTCCACCGGGGCGCCCGGCTCCTGCACCGACCGGACCCGGCTGCGGCCCCCGGCCGCGGGCGCCGCGGCGACGACGGCCCGGTGCGGCAGCGCGAAGGGCAGCACGAAGCCGTCGTTGTAGTCGGTGTGCTCGCCGATCAGGTTGACCCGCCCGGGGGCGAACCAGACCCCGGTCGGGGCCGCCCCGTGACGGGTGGCGAAGGCGTCGGCGACGGTGGACATGGCAGCTCCGGACGTACTGGTGCGTGGTCGGTGGCATGGTCGGGACGGATCCCGCGGCAGGTGGCGGCCGGGGGCGCGGGCACGGTAGCCGACCCCTGCGCCGGGTGGCCGGGGCGCCGGGGCACGATGACGGCCGTGCCCGACGCCCCCGACCGCCTCGACACCGCCCTGACCGACCCGGTGGCCTCCGCCCTGCGCGGGCGGCTGGCCGGCTTCGGCGCGACCCGCGGTGCCGCGGCGCGCTTCGACCCGGAGGTGTCGCCCTTCGCGGCGCTCCCGCTCGACGCCGACGGGCACGGCAGCGCCGGGGACTGGGCCGACCTCGCGGCGCTCTGCGCGCCGGGCAGCGAGGTCGTGGTGGTGCGCGCCGCCGCCGGGCCGCCGCGGATCCCGGCGGGCTGGGAGCTGCTGCGCGCGTTTCCCGGGGTGCAGATGGACGGCGGCGCGGTGCCGGGCGCGGCCGCGGACGACCTCGTCGAGCTGGGACCGTCGGACCGGGCGGAGATGGCGGAGCTGACCGGTCGTACCCGGCCCGGGCCCTGGCTGGCGCGCACCGCCGAGCTGGGCCGCTACCTCGGCGTCCGCCACGACGGCCGGCTGGTCGCGATGGCGGGGGAGCGCATGCGCATCGGCGGCGACGGCGCCGCCGGGGCGACCGAGATCAGCGCTGTCTGCACCGCCCCGGAGTTCCGGGGCCGGGGGCTGGCCCGCCGCCTGGTCGACGCCGTCGCCGCCGGGATCGTCGCCCGCGGCGAGCGCCCGGTGCTGCACGCGGCCGCGGACAACCGCGGCGCGATCCGGCTCTACGAGGCGATGGGGTTCACGCTGTCGCGCACGATGCGGTTCGACCTGCTCCGCGCGCCGCACCGCTGAGCGGCTCAGGCCGACAGGGCGGCGTCGACGGAGCCGGGGGAGAGCACCTCGTCGAGCACCAGGATCGCGCAGCCCATCACGCCCGACCGCCCGCTGAGCAGTCCCGGCTCGATGCGCAGGTTCTGGGTGGCCGCGGCCATCGAGCGCCGGTAGATCGCCTCCCGCACGCCCGCGACGAGTGGGTCGAACGCCCCGACCAGGTCCCCGCCGATCGCGACCAGCGCGGGGTTGACCAGGTTCACCGCGGCGGCGAGGACCTCGCCGAGCCGGCGCCCGGCGATGCGCACCAGCCGCACCGCGTCCGGGTCGCCCTGTTTGACCAGGGCGACGACGTCGGCGATCGCGGTGACCGGTTGCCCGCACTCGGCGAGGTCGCGCACCAGGGCGCGGCCCGAGGCCAGCACCTCCAGGCAGTCGATGTTGCCGCAGCCGCAGCCGATGCCCGGCCCGTCGTGGACCGGGGTGTGCCCGATCTCGCCGGCCGCGCCCCAGGCGCCGCGCTGCAGCACCCCGCCGCAGACGAGCCCGGCGCCGACCCCGGAGCCGATCTTGACCATCAGCAGGTCGTCGACGTCGGGGTGGGCGTCGTGCTCGGCCAGGGCCATGACGTTCACGTCGTTGTCGACCAGCACCGGGGCGGGGAAGCGGGCGGTGAGCAGCGGCGGCAGCGCGATCCGCTCCCAGCCGGGCAGCGCGGGGACACCCACCGACCAGCCGCGTGCGCCGTCGACGGTGCCGGGGATCGACAACCCGATGCCGCGGATCGTGGCGTCGTCGACCCCGGCGGTGAGCAGCAGCTTCTCCAGCCGGATGACCGCCTCGGAGAGCAGGTGCTCCGGCCCGGCGGAGGCGGGGATGTCCACGACCTCCTCGGCGAGCACGGCGCCGGACAGATCGCACACGGCGGCCTTGGACCGGCTGACGCCGACCGACAGCGCCAGCACGGTGCCGCCCGCGGCGTTGAACTCCAGGCGCGCGGCCGGCCGTCCGCCGGTCGCGGCGGCGCCGACCACCTCGGTGACCAGGCCGTCGGCGAGCAGCCGGTCGACGCGCGCGGCGACCGCGGTCCGGGACAGGCCGGTCTCGCGACCGATCTCGGTCCGGGTCCCGGCCACGCCGTCCCGGACCAACCGGAAGATCTCGCCCGCCGTGGCGGGCGCGCTGGTCGGGGTGCGTCCTCGCATTCGTCCAGTGAACCACAGGGCTTCGACCTGGTGAAACGCTGATCGGGTCTCACTAACGTCTTGTGAGTACATAAGTCAGTCGGTAGAGTGCCTATTGAACGGTTCGCCACGCACCCCACCACCTGGAGATCGACGTACCGTGACCGCTTCCGTGCCGCTGCACCCCGTCGTCGACGCCGTCACCCGACGGGTGACCGCCCGCTCGGCCACCACCCGCGCCGCCTACCTCGAGCGCATCCGCGCGGCCGCCGCCGCGGGGCCCGCCGCCGGCCCCGGCCGCGCCGACCTCGGCTGCGCGAACCTCGCCCACGCGGTCGCCGCGTGCGGGCCGGACAAGCTGACCCTCACCGCGTCGCCCGCCCGCAACATCGGCATCGTCACCGCCTACAACGACATGCTCTCGGCCCACCAGCCGTTCGAGACCTACCCCGGGCGGATCAAGGCCGCGGCCCGTGCCGCGGGCGGAGTCGCCCAGGTCGCCGGCGGGGTCCCCGCCATGTGCGACGGCATCACCCAGGGCCGCGCCGGCATGGAGCTGTCGCTGTTCTCCCGCGATGTCATCGCCCTGTCCACCGCCGTCGCGCTGAGCCACGACATGTTCGACGCCGCGGTGCTGCTCGGGGTCTGCGACAAGATCGTCCCCGGGCTGGTGATGGGCGCGCTGTCCTTCGGGCACCTGCCGGTGCTGCTAGCACCCGCCGGTCCGATGACCTCGGGCCTGCCGAACAAGGAGAAGGCCCGCGTCCGGCAGGCGTTCGCCGCGGGCGAGGCCGACCGCGCCGAGCTGCTCGAGGCGGAGTCGGCCAGCTACCACGGCCCGGGGACCTGCACCTTCTTCGGCACCGCGAACTCCAACCAGCTGCTGATGGAGGTCATGGGCCTGCACCTGCCGGGGTCGTCGTTCGTCAACCCCGGCACCGCGCTGCGCGACGCCCTGACCGATGAGGTCGCCCGCCGCGCGCTCGACGCCGCGGGTGACCCGGACAAGGCGATGGGTGCGGTCGTCGACGAGAAGGCCGTGGTCAACGGGATCGTCGCGCTGCTGGCCACCGGCGGCTCCACCAACCACACGATGCACCTGGTCGCGATGGCCGCCGCCGCGGGCGTGCAGATCACCTGGGACGACTTCTCGGACCTGTCCACCGTCGTGCCGCTGCTGGCCCGGATCTACCCCAACGGCACGGCGGACGTGAACCACTTCCACGCCGCCGGCGGGATGCAGTTGCTCATCCGCGAGCTGCTCGACCACGGCCTGGCCCACGACGACGTCCGCACGGTCGACGGTCCCGGCCTGTCCCGCTACACCCGCGAGCCCTTCCTCGACGGGGACACCCTCGTGTGGCGTGAGGGCACCACGGAGAGCCTGGACAAGTCGGTGCTGCGTTCGGTCGCCGACCCGTTCTCCCCGGACGGCGGGCTGCGCGTGCTGCACGGCAACCTGGGCCGCTCGGTGGTCAAGACCTCCGCCGTCGAGCCCGACCACCGCGTCGTCGAGGCACCGGCCGTGGTCTTCGACGACCAGGACGACCTGCTGGCCGCGTTCACCGCGGGCGAGCTCGACGGGCGTGACCTGGTCGCCGTCGTCCGGTACCAGGGACCGCGCGCCAACGGCATGCCCGAGCTGCACAAGCTGACACCCGCGCTGGGACTGCTGCAGGACCGCGGGCACCAGGTCGCGATCGTCACCGACGGTCGCATGTCCGGCGCCTCGGGCAAGGTCCCCGCCGCGCTGCACGTCACCCCGGAGGCCGCGCAGGGCGGACCGCTGCGGAACGTGCGCGACGGCGACCTGGTACGCCTGGACACCCTGAACGGCACCCTGTCCCTGCTGGTCGACGCCGACGAGTTCGACGCCCGCGAGCCCGCCCGGCCCGCCGGCCCGTCCGGCCCGTCCGGCCCGACGACGGGCACCGGACGCGAGCTGTTCGCCGCGTTCCGCGCCGCGGTCGGGCCCGCCGACTCCGGTGCGACCGTCGTCCTGCCCCACTGAGGGACCGTCCCGTCCGAGAGGAACCATGAGCGAGAAGCTGCTGGAGCTGGCCCCCGTCGTCCCCGTCGTCGTGCTGCACGACGCCGCGACGGCCGTCCCGCTCGCCCGTGCCCTGGTGGACGGCGGACTGCCGGTCATCGAGGTGACCCTGCGGACCCCGGCCGCGCTCGAGGCCGTCCGCCGGATCGCGGCCGAGGTGCCCGACGCCGTCGTCGGCACCGGGACCGTCCGCACCCCCGACGACGTCCGCGCGTCGGTCGACGCGGGCGCCCGATTCCTGGTCAGCCCCGGTGCGACGCCGCGGCTGCTCGACGCGATGGAGGACTCCGGGCTGGACTTCCTCCCCGGCACCGCGACGATCTCGGAGATGATGGCCGTCGCCGAGCGCGGTCACACCGCCTGCAAGTTCTTCCCCGCCGAGGCCGCGGGCGGGCGCCCGTTCCTGCAATCGGTCGCCGGGCCGCTGCCGGACCTGCGGTTCTGCCCGACCGGTGGGATCACCGTCGACTCGGCACCGGGCTACCTGGCGCTGCCCAACGTCTCCTGCGTCGGGGGCTCCTGGCTCACCCCGGCCGACGCCGTCGCCGCGGGGGAGTTCGACCGGATCCGCGGCCTCGCCGCGGCCGCCGCCGCGCTGGGCTGACGGCGCGGGCCCACGAGCACGGTCCTGGCCGCCGCCACGGCCAGCAGGAGATAGACCAGGATCAGCGCCCACCCGGCGATGTCGCTCATCGCGTCATCGTGCGCCCGCGGCGACACCGACGGGCCGGGTCCTGACGCGATCCTGATGCCCGGGGACGGCACGAGGGGGCCGCCCCCGGGCATCCGGTGCGGGAGGTGGCGAGCGCCTCGAACGGGCTGACGCGGGGGCCCGGGACCGTTAGGATCTCGTTCGGTGTGCCGGGAAGTCTGGTCGGCGAGCGCTGTCCCCTGCCCTCCCGACCTCCCCGGAGCCCCGTGAACACCACCCCCGCCTCCCGTCGCCTGTTCTCCCGCGGCTCGTGGGCGCAGGCCCGTCGCGTCGCCGACGTGCTGCGCACCGAGACCGTCGGGGGCGTCCTGCTCGTCATCGCGGCCGCGGTCGCGCTGCTGTTCGCCAACTCGCCCTGGCGCGACACGTACACGGCGCTGTCGGAGTTCACCGTCGGGCCCGCCGCGCTGCATCTGGACCTGTCGCTCGCGACCTGGGCCGCCGACGGTCTGCTCGCGATCTTCTTCTTCGTCGTCGGGCTGGAGCTCAAACGCGAGTTCCTGGCCGGGGACCTGCGCGACCCGCGGACGGCGTTGCTGCCGGTGGCGGCGGCCGTCGGCGGCATGGCGGTGCCCGCCCTGGTCTACGTCGCGATCAACCTCGCGAACCCCGACGCCCTGGTCGGCTGGGCCATCCCGACGGCCACCGACATCGCGTTCGCGCTCGCGGTGCTCGCCGTCATCGGGACGCACCTGCCCACCGCGCTGCGGACCTTCCTGCTGACCCTCGCCGTCGTCGACGACCTGCTGGCCATCACGATCATCGCGGTCTTCTACACCGACCAGCTGTCGGTGCCCGCGCTGCTCGGTGCCCTCGTACCGCTCGCACTGTTCACCCTCGCGGTGCAGCGTGGGATCCGTTCCTGGTGGGTGCTGCTGCCGCTCGCCGCGGTCACGTGGGTGCTGGTCCACGAGTCGGGGGTGCACGCCACCGTCGCCGGGGTCCTGCTCGGGTTCGCGGTGCCGGTCCTGGGGCGTCGCCGGGTGCACGGGGTGTCGCTGTCGGAGCACTTCGAGCACCGCTGGCGCCCGTTGTCGGCCGGGTTCGCGGTACCGGTGTTCGCGTTCTTCGCCGCCGGGGTCACCGTCGTCGGTGGCGAGGGCGGGGGGATCGGCGGCGCCCTGCTCGACACCGTCACCCTCGGCATCGTCGCCGGCCTGGTGCTCGGCAAGACCGTCGGTGTGCTCGGCGCGACCTGGCTCGTGCAGCGGTTCACTCGGGCCCGGCTGTCCGACGATCTGTCCTGGTGGGACCTGCTCGGCCTCGCCCAGCTCGCCGGGATCGGGTTCACCGTGTCCCTGCTGGTCGGCGAGCTGGCCTTCGGGACCGGAACCCCGCAGGACGACCACGTCAAGATCGGTGTGCTGGCCGGTTCACTGCTCGCGGCCCTGCTCGCCACCGTGGTGTTGCGCGCCCGCAACGCCCACTACCGGCGGATCGAGCAGATCGAGACGCGTGACGCCGACGGTGACGGGGTGCCGGACGTCTACCAGGAGGGCGACCCCCACCGGGACGGGTGAGCGCCGGGTCAGCGGTGGTCGGCGCGGGCCGCGGCGTGCCGCACCGCGGCCGGTGACAGGCCGCGGCGCCCGCGGTCCCAGTCACCGGTGTCCGGGCGCACGCACGGCAGGGCGTGCACGAAGCTGCGGGCCGGTCCGCCGTCGGCCGCGGTGCCGCCGTGGGTGCGCATCCGCAGCGGCTCGCGGGTCGGGTCGATCGGGTTGAGGCAGCGCTCGCACAACGCGTCCCGGATCACGCGGCCCACCGCCCGGCCGGGACGACGGTGCCCGCGGGGACGCACGCCGCGACGTGCACGACGGCCTCGCGCCAGGTCACCTCGCCGGCCGCGTCGGCCGACTCGATGTGGGACAACCGGTAGACGCGTTCGGTCGCGGCGTCGACGGGGGCGTAGCAGCGCTCGCAGAGCTGGATCATCGGGCTCGACCTCGCGGCTCTCTCTCGGGATCGGACGCCCAGGATCCACCCACGGGCCATCGTCCGGACACCGGAACGTGACCGGCGCCGCTGTGTGGTCCGCCCCACCTGACCTGCGGCGTCGTCATCGGTGAGCGGGCGGGCGGTGTCGCGGCGGGGAACGGTGGGGGCCCCGTCCTAGACTCGGCGGTTCCCCGTACCCGACCGCTCCGGGAGTTCCTCCGTGCGCTTCGTGCACGCCGCCGACCTGCACCTCGACAGCCCGCTGCGCGGCCTGTCGCGGCTCGGCGACTCCGGGCTCGCCACGACGCTGCGCGCGGCGACCCGGCGGGCCTGCGAGAACCTCGTCGACGCGGTCGTCGACTCCCGGGCCGAGGCGCTCGTGCTGCCCGGTGACGTCTACGACGGCGACTGGAAGGACTACGCGACCGGCGCGTTCTTCGTCCGGCAGCTCTCGCGGCTGCACGACGAGGGCATCCCGGTGTTCCTCATCAGCGGCAACCACGACGCCGAGTCCGAGATCACCCGGTCGCTGCGGCTGCCGCCCAACACCCACCGGCTCTCGGTGGACGCGCCCGAGACCGTCGTCGACGACGACCTCGGCCTGGCCGTGCACGGCCAGGGCTTCGCCCGCCGCGCGGTGCTGGAGAACCTCGTCCCCGCCTACCCCGACCGGATCCCCGGCCTGGTCAACGTCGGCATGCTGCACACCTCGGTGCAGGGTGACGACCGGCACGACACCTACGCCCCCTGCCGCCCCGAGGACCTGTCCGGCTGCGGCTACGAGTACTTCGCCCTCGGCCACGTGCACGAGCAGCGCGCCGTCTGCGACGGCCCGCACCCGGCCTGGTTCTCCGGGAACCTGCAGGGCCGCCACCCGCAGGAGCGCGGCGCGAAGGGCGCCCTGCTCGTCGACGCGGCCCCCGAGCGGTGGGCGACGGTCACCCCGCTGGTCCTCGACGTCGCCCGCTGGGAGCTGGTCGAGGTCGACATCGCCGGACTCGGCGGCGCGGACGAGGTCTACGAGGCCGTCGAGTCCGCGCTGCGCGAGCGGTGCGCCGCCGCCGCGCCGCGCACCGTCGTCGCCCAGGTGACGCTGCACGGGGCCGGGCCGGCCGCCGCGGACCTCACCTCCGCCGAGGGGGTCCGCACCGAGCTGGAGCTGCTCGCCGAGCGCTGCGGCGCGGTGCTGGAGAAGGTCCGCAACCGCACCCGCCCGCCCGCCGGGGCGCTCGCCGTCGACCCGGAGCTGACCGCCGCGGTGTCCGCCGCCGCGGCCGGTCTGGCCGCCGAGCCGGACCGCATCCGCGAGCTCGCCGCCCCGCTGGAACGCGAGGTCGGCCGCCGGTTGCGCGAGGCGGGCCTGCTGGACCTGCGCGACGACGAGCGCCTCGCCGCGCTGGCCCGCCAGGCCGAGCAGCAGCTGCTCGCCCGGATGGCCGGGTCGTGAGCACGACCGCGCGGCTGCGGACCCTGGTCCTGGAGCGCTACGGCGCCTACGAGGGCCGCGAGCTGACCCTCGGCGACGGTCTGACGATCGTGTCCGGCCCCAACGAGGCCGGCAAGACCACCCTGCTCGACGCCCTGTCCGACCTGCTGTGGGGGATGCCCCGCCCGGTGCGCCACGCCTACGCCGTCGGCCCGTCGCGGCTGGCCGTCTCGGCCCGGGTCGCCGCTGCGGGGGCTGAGACCGTGCTCCGCCGCACCACCCGCGGCCTGCACGACGACACCGGCGCCGTCGCCGACCCACCCTGGGGTGAGTCCGGTGCCGACGCCCGGCGCCGCTGGCGGGAGGGGTTCGGGCTCGGCCACGAGGAGCTGCGCGAGGGCGGCCGGGCACTGTGCGCGGGGGAGGGGGACCTCGCCGAGCTGGTGTTCACCGCCCGCAGCGGCCGCGACGCCCGCGCCCTGATCGCCGCGCTGGACACCGAGGCCGACGCCCTGTTCAAGGACCACCGGGGTAACCGGTCGGTCGAGGTGCGCGCGGCGTTCGCCCGGTTCACCGAGACCGAGAAGGCCGTGGGGGAGCGGGTGTCGCGGGCCGGTGAGGTGACTGCGCTGGCCGAGGAGATCGCCCGTCTGGAACGCCGCGCCGCGGAGCTGACCCGCACCCGTCGCGCGGCGGCGGGGGCGGCGGACCGGGCCCGGCAAGCCGTCCGCGGCCAGGACCCGGCCCGGGAGCTGGCCGCGCTGCGCGCCGAAC
>NZ_JAMXSG010000479.1:0-2080 GCF_024124365.1 Pseudonocardia sp. McavD-2-B | reverse complement strand
GGGCACCGTCCTGCCGGAGGTGCCTGCCGCGGCGGAGACCGCGGCGGTACTGGCCGCCGTGACGTCCGGCGCGGCGGAGGACGCCCCGGAGGCGCTGCGCGACCTGCTGGTCCTCGAACTGCTCTACGCGACCGGGATCCGGGTCGCGGAGCTGTGCGGGCTGGACGTCGGGGCGGTCGACGAGTCCACCCGTACGCTGCGGGTCCGGGGCAAGGGCGACCGGGAACGGACCGTCGTGTTCGGGGTCCCCGCCGCGCGCTCCCTGCGCCGCTGGCTCGACCACGGCCGACCGGCGCTGGCGACCCCGTCGTCGCCGCCGGCGCTGCTGCTGGGCGTGCGGGGCGGGCGGCTGGACCCGCGCGTCGCACGGACCGTCGTGCACCGCGCGATCCGGGCGGTACCGGGCGTCCCCGACGTCGGACCGCACGGTCTGCGGCACGCCGCGGCGACCCATCTGCTCGAGGGCGGAGCCGACCTTCGTTACGTACAGGAGTTGCTCGGTCACGCTACGCTGTCGACGACACAGCTCTACACGCATGTGACCGTCGACCGGTTGAAGGTGGTTCATGACCAGGCGCACCCTCGGGCCTGAGGCGTCCCCCACGACGCCCCGCCGTCCCGACGCGTTCCCCACCGCCCTGGCCACGGCCCTCGACCGGAGGGCCGCAGGCGCCGACATGCCCCGCGCGGCCGTC
This sequence comes from Pseudonocardia sp. McavD-2-B, assembly GCF_024124365.1. Lineage (NCBI taxonomy): Bacteria > Bacillati > Actinomycetota > Actinomycetes > Pseudonocardiales > Pseudonocardiaceae > Pseudonocardia > Pseudonocardia sp. McavD-2-B. Next base: position 1,385 of record NZ_JAMXSG010000479.1, on the reverse strand, counting down.
CTCGTACCGGTCCCCGACCCACCCGGGCACCCGCGCCGCGGCCCCCGCGACGTCACCACCGGACGACCGTCGGCGGGCGTGGCCCCGGCGTGCATCGCACTCGTCCCGGCGACGGGCCGGGCGCCCCGCGACACGCCCGACGGCGCACCGGATCACCTGAACGAGACCGTCGAGCCGGCTGTCGTGCCGCTGTGGCGCGAGTTCCTCGCCACCCGCGCCCCCGCCGCGCGACGATGCCTGGTCGAGCACCACGCCCCGCTCGTACGCGGTGTGGGGACGAAGCTGGCGGTGCGGCTGCCGTCGTCGATCGAGCTCGCCGACCTGCTGCAGTCCGGGACGTTCGGTCTGATGGAGGCCGTCGACCGGTTCGACCCCGGCCGCGGGATCCGGTTCGAGGCCTACGCGGCCCAGCGGGTCCGGGGCGCCATGCTCGACGAGCTGCGTTCCCAGGACTGGGTGCCCCGCACCGTGCGGGCGCGCAGCCGCGAGGTCGAACGTGCCCGTGAGGCGGTGCAGTTCCGCTCCGGGCGCCCCGCGACCGACGGCGAACTCGCCGCGGAGCTGGGCGTCGCGGTGCGCGACCTCCGTCAGGCCCGGCGGCCGATGTACCTGGTCAGCGCCGAGGACCTCGGCGCGGGCGGCCCGGCGGGCTCGCCGCTGTGGACGCTCCCGGCCGACGACTCGGTGGACCCGGTGACCTTGGCGGTCCGGAGGGAGACCGGGGCGGAGCTGCGTGCCGCGATCGGGCTGCTGGGGGAGCGGGACCGGCTGGTCGTGCGTCTCTACTACGTCGAGAACCGGACGCTGGCCGAGATCGGCGGGGTCCTCGGGGTCACCGAGTCCCGGGTCTGCCAGCTCCACGCCCGGGTGATCACCCGGCTGCGGGCGTCGATGCAGCCGGCGCTGGCGGGCTGACCCGGTCCGGAGCGTCCTCCGCGGTCTCCGGTGCCCCCTCCCAGGGGAGCAGCCGCACCCGGGGAGGCCGCAGCAGGACCAGCGGGTCCAGGTGGTCGAGCCGCTCCCGGCGCACGCCCCAGTGCAAGCAGGCCGCGACCGGGCACCCGATGTGCCCGGGTTCCAGCGTCCCCACCGGGTCGCCCCCGGCGAGCCGCGTCCCGGCGACGACGGCGGCGGTCACCGGCTCGTAGGTGCTCCGCAACCCGTCGGGGTGGTCGACGGAGACGACGCCGCGCCCGGCGATCCGCCCGGCGAACACCACCACCCCCTCCCGTGCGACGAGCACCGCCTGGCCGGGGGAGCCGCCGAGGTCGGCGCCGCGGTGCCCGCGGCCGTAGCGGAACGCGGGCTTGCGGAACACCGCGGTGACCGCCGGGGGCGGGAGCAGCGGCCACGCGTAGTCCGCCCCCGGGGCAGGGATCCCCGCT
>NZ_JAMXSG010000478.1:0-2101 GCF_024124365.1 Pseudonocardia sp. McavD-2-B | reverse complement strand
GGACCGGTCCCGCTGCGGGTCCGGTCCGGGCCCCGGTGCGGCGTGGCCCGGGCACGGTGCGGCCCCGCCCGGGGGCGGGACCGTCACAGGAACGGCGGCGGGCAGTGCACGAGCCCGTCGGGACCGGCGGCCGGGTCGAGGCCGAGCCCGTGGGCGCGGGCGGTGTCGCGCCAGCGGGGCAGCCCCCAGTACCGGAACGCGGCGGGCGCGTTGGGGACGAGACCGGTGGCGCAGGTGCGGACCACCCGCCAGGGGGTCTCGGCGACGTCGGGAGTGGTGAGGTCCACGCGGGCGATGCGGTGCCCGTCGGCGAGCAGCGCGGCGGTCAGCGACGCGAGGTCCCCGGCCGGCCCGGTGCGCAGCGGGCCGCGGGTCGCGGGCGCGGTGAACCGGGGCAGATGCTCCTCCTGCACGCGCGGGTCGAGCCACACCTGCACCTGGGCGCCGAGGTCGCGCACGGCGGCGTAGCGCCCGCCGGCGTCGTCGCGGTAGCGGCGGTCGGCGCGGTGGTCGAGGTAGAGGCCGCGGGCGAGGACACCGGCGTCGATCGAGGCGTACACCCAGCCGTCGGGGTCGAGCAGTCCGCGGGTGAACACCCAGGTGTGGACGGCCTCCAGTACCGCCTTGGTGGCGGCCTCGGCGGCGTCGAAACGGGCGGCGCCGCCCCCGGCGACGATCCCGGTCTCCGGGTCGACGACGACGGCACCGACCACGGCCGCCGGGTACTCGGTGGGCAGCTCGACGAGGTGGACGTCGAACGCGGCCCCGGCCAGCGCGGCGTCGAGCCCGGGGACCGAGGCCCGGTCGATGCCGTGGGAGGGCAGACCGAGGTGCCACCAGCGTTCCAGCGCGTCGCGTTCGACGAGCTCGAGCAGGCCGCGCCGGTGGGCGTCGACGGCGCCGTCGCCGGTGGCGATGCCGGCGTAGTTGAGGTGGTGGAAGCGGGGTTCGGCGCGACGGGCCCCGCTGTGGTGGTTGAGCAGCGCCCAGGAGGCGGGCAGCCAGGTCGGCTCCTCGTCGGCCTCGACGCCGGCGATCCAGCGGATCGGTAGGTCCTCGGTGAAGCGCTGGTAGGGACGGCCGTCCTGCCAGTGCGCGAGCAGCGGCAGCTCCTCGGGCCCCCAGCAGCGGTGTCCCGCGGCGCGCAGCTCCGCGGCCGTGGTGAGCGGCAGGTCGCGCGGGACGCGGTTGCCGCAGTAGCGCTCGACCGCCTCGCCGAGTGCGGCGGTGCGGGCGCCGTCGCGGTCGCCGAAGGTGGTGCCGAGGCTGACCCGGTCCGCGGGCCAGGCGCCGAGCCGGCGCGCGTCGGACACCTCGGCGGTGACGGCGGTGTACGCGGCGGGCAGCCCCGGCACGGGGGCGACGTCGACCAGCCGGCGGACGATCCCGCCCACCGGGTCGACCAGCGCCTCCACCGGCAGTACGGGAACGGTCGGTGCCGTCACAGGGTGACCTCCTCGGGGATGGCGGCCGCGGCGACCTCGTCGCGGCCGGGTCGGACGTGTGGCAGGTCCAGGCGCAGCGCGTGCACGGTGCGGTGGTCGGCGCGCAGGTCGGTCGCGTGCGCCGGGTCCTGTCCGGTGTGCGGGTTGCGGGCGTGTGCGGGCCAGTGGTGCCCGGCGATCTCGACGCGCAGCCGGTCGCCCTCGCCCACGGCGGCGCCGACCGGCGGGGTGGTGACGACGACCTGCCGCGACGCCGGGCCGCGGTGCCGGTGCACGGCGGTGACGAGGTCGTGGCCGCGCAGTCCGACCCGGACGACCCAGTCGGCGTCCGGGGCGTCGGTCTCGCCGGTGACGGTGACGACCAGGGGCCCGGCGAGCACCCCCGCCGGCAGGGGCGGGGTGTGGGCGACGACCCGGTCGGCGGGGCGGCCCGCGGCGGCCGACTCGGTGGTCGCGCTGGTGGTTGCGGCGGTGGTCGCGCTGGTGGTTGCGGCGGTCGCCCCGGTGCTGGTGGCAGGGGTCGCCGCAGGGGTCGCCGCAGGGGGCGTAGCAGCGGGAGCGGCGCCGTCGGTCGACGCGAGAGCCGGCGTGGGTGCGCCGGGCGCGCGGGACCGGACGGGCCGCTCGGGGTCGGCGACGAAGCCGGTGGGGAACCC
>NZ_JAMXSG010000477.1:0-2126 GCF_024124365.1 Pseudonocardia sp. McavD-2-B | reverse complement strand
ATCGCCGCCGGGGTCGCGTCGACGGCGTCACCGAGCACCGCGCGCAGGTGGTCCAGCGACTCCGCGGCCAGCAGGGTCACCGCGGCGCGGGCGTGGGCCGGGCGGCCGGCGTAGCGGTCGCCGACGATCCCGTGGCCGGCACGGACCCGGACCGCGTGGCGCAGCGGCGGCTCCGGGTCGGGCCGGGGCCCGTCCGCGGGCCTGCCCTCGTAGGCGTGCCGGGACGCGGCCAGCAGGGCGGTGACCTCGACCCGCATCAGTTCAGCCCGGTCAGGAACCGGATCACGGCCTCCCGGGTCAGCTGCGCGCCCGGGCTGCCGAAGGGCCGGTCGAAGACGTGGTCGGCGTAGGGGACGGTGACCAGCCTGCCGTCGACCCCCGCGGAGCGGAGCTCCCGGTCGTAGGCGGCGACCCGGTCGGGCAGGACGTAGTGGTCCGCGGACCCGAGCAGCAGCAGGGTCGGCGGGAGCCCCGGGCGGACCTGCTCGGCGGGGGAGAGCAGCCGCAGCAGGCCCGGTGCCTGTTCGGCGGTCCCGCCGAACAGGGTGCTCTGCAGGTCCGGGTCGACCAGCGTCAGGTCGACGGGCGGGTAGTAGGCGACCACGCCGACCGGCGGCGGGCCGGGCGTCGGCGGCGGGGCGCCGGCCGGGCCGGTGCCGCCGTACGCGGCCGGTGCCTCGGAGCACGCCAGCGTCCCGTCGAGCAGCCCGGACGTGGTCGACAGCGCCAGGGTCGCGCCCGCGGACTGCCCGGCCAGCACCAGCCGCGCGGGATCCAGACCCGCCTCGCCCGCGTGCGCGCGCACCCAGTCGACGGCGCACGCGACGTCGCGCTGCTGGTCGCGGCCGACGGGCTCGGGCGGCGGTAACCGGTAGTCCACCGCCGCGACCGCCCAGCCGCGCTCGGCGAGCCACCGGTTCAGCGCGGTGCGGTCGCCGCGGTCCCCGCTCGTCCACGATCCGCCGTGCACCCACACCATCGTCGGGTGCGGACCCGCGCCGGTCGGCAGGTAGAGGTCCAGCGTGCGGCCGGGGGCGAACTCCACCGACCGGTCCGGCCGCCCGTCGGGCTGGCCCAGCTCGGTCAGCGTCGCCGTCCAGTCCAGCGGGACGCCCTGCGCCGACGCCGCACGGCCCTGTGCGGCCAGCACCGTGACCGACCCGACGACCGCGGCCAGTGCGAGCACCGCCGTCGCGACTCCGGTGAACCGGGCACCCACGGCCCGCGCCGCCAGCCCGAACAGGATCCCCAGCACCCCGGCCAGGGCGACGTGCAGCGGATACGCGCCCGACAGGAACGACCCCGCGAGCCCGATCCCCGGGGTCCCGGGGCGGAAGGTCCCCACCAGCACGACCAGCAGCAGCGCGGCCCACACCCACGCGAGGATCCGGAGGAACGACGTCACCTGCGCACCCTGTCATCCCGGTCCGAGCGGCCCGGCCCGGACCCGCCGGTCCGGCGTGCCCGCACCGGGTGGGACCGCCTCCACCGGTACGGTTCTCGAACGGCCGTGCGGATCCGAGGCGAGGGGGACGCGGTGCGGGTGCTCGGGGTCGACCCCGGACTGACGCGGTGCGGGATCGGCGTCGTCGAGGCCGGTGCGGGCCGGACCGTCGGGTTCGTCGACGTCGGCGTCGCCCGCAGCGAGCCGGGCCTGCCGCTGGAACGGCGGTTGCTCACCGTCGCCGACGAGGTGGAGCGCTGGGTGGCCCGGCACCGCCCCGACGTGATCGCCGTCGAGCGGGTGTTCAGCCAGAACAACGTCCGCACCGTGATGGGCACCGCGCAGGTCAGCGGGGTCGTCGCGCTGGTCGCCGCACGGGCCGGGCTGCCGGTCGCCTTCCACACCCCCAGCGAGGTCAAGGCTGCCGTCACCGGGGAGGGCCGCGCGGGCAAGGCGCAGGTCACCGCGATGGTCACCCGGCTGCTCGGCCTGGACACACCCCCGAAGCCGGCCGACGCCGCCGACGCGCTCGCGCTGGCCATCTGCCACTGCTGGCGCTCCCCGATGATCGACCGGATGGCGCAGGCGCAGGCCCGCGCCGAGGAGCTGGCTGCGGTGCACCGGGCCCGGCTCGCCGAGGCGCAGCGGGAGCGGGGAGGCGCCCGGCCCAGCGCCGCCCAGC
>NZ_JAMXSG010000476.1:0-2127 GCF_024124365.1 Pseudonocardia sp. McavD-2-B | reverse complement strand
CGGCCTGCTGCTCCAGCGCCCGTCCGCGGCGGCGCTCCCCGGCGCGGCGCTCGCCCCGCCAGGGCTCGGACGCCCGGAAGGTCAGCACGCGCGCGTGCAGCACCGGACCGCCGGTCGCGCGGACGGTCGTCTCGTCGGCGCAGAGGCCGAAACCGAGGTCGGCGAGCGCGTCGAGGGTGCCGTCGGAGGCGATCCAGCCGGGCGGGGCGAAGCCGTCGGTGGACAGCCCGGTCGCGAGCAGGATCCGCCGGGCGCCGGTCAGCCGCAGGCCGGCCTCGTGCCGGGGCAGCGCCCCGAACTCGGTGCGGCGCCCGATCCGCGGTACGGAGCCGTTCTGCCAGGCGCCCACCGGGTCGCTCGTGTGGTCGAAACCGTGCAGGAGCAGGTCGTCCCCGGCGCGGACGCGGCCGGCGATCCAGCGGACCAGGTCGTCGCCGCGGCGCAGCGGCCCGTCGGGCCCCTTGGGCTGCACGAGGTGGGTCAGCGGCACGCCGCGCCGGTCCAGCTCCGCGGCGAACGCGGCGGCTCGGGCGCGGTCGGCGTCGTCGGAGTCGGTCAGGCCGGACAGCGAGACCAGCAGCGTGCTCATGGACCCCATCCGACCCGACCGAGGTGAACCCCGCGTGGAGTCACCGGATCGCGCGGACGACGATCGGCGGGCGTTCTCAGCGGGCCGTGAACCCGCCGTCCACCCGTAGTTCGGCGCCGTTGACCATCGCGGCCTCCGCCGAGGCCAGGTACACGACGGCCGCGGCGACCTCCGACGGCTCGGCGAACCGTCGCGCCGGGATCTCGGCGCGGTGCGCGTCCCCGGCCGGGTTGTCCCACGCCGCGCGACCCAGGTCGGTGAGCACGACCGTCGGCGACACCGCGTTCACCGTCACCCCGTGCGGTCCCCACTCGACGGCGAGGGTGCGGGTGAGCCCGTTGATCCCTGCCTTGGACGCGCAGTAGGCGGCGTGCTGTTCCAGCCCGCTGCTCGCCGCCTGCGAGGCGAGGTTCACGATCCGCCCGTACCCGCGCTCCACCATGACCCGGCCCGCGGCGCGCGCCATCAGCCAGGATCCGGTGAGGTTGACGTCCAGGGTGCGGCGCCAGTCCTCGATCCGCAGCTCCAGGGCGGGGGCGAGCAGCGCGATCCCGGCCGAGTTGACCAGGACGTCGACCCGGCCGTGCCGGGCGACGACCTCCTCGACGCAGGCCGCCGCGGCGTCGGGGTCCGCGACGTCGACGACGTGCGCCGACGCGCAGACCTCCGGGACGCCGTCGGTGCGCAGGTCCGCGGCGGCGACCACGGCGCCCTGCCCGGCGAGTGCGCGGGCCACCTCCGCCCCGATCCCGGACGCCGCTCCGGTGACGAGGGCGACCGAGCCGGTGAGGTCGAACATCAGCAGTCCGTCCCGACGGTCTCCGCCTCGGCGAGGCGCTCGCCGTCGCGCCGGTCGTAGGAGTCGAGCGCGGCGACCTTCTCCGCCGACGCGCTGCCCGGGTCGAACCGGTGGTCCAGCCAGCCGGCGACCAGCATGCGGGCCAGCTCGATCCCGACCACGCGCTGGCCCATGCACAGGACCTGCGCGTTGTTGGACTTCACCGAGCGCTCGACGGAGAACGGGTCGTGCGCGGTGACCGCGCGGATGCCGGGCACCTTGTTCGCCGAGATCGCGACGCCGAGCCCGGTCCCGCAGACGAGCAGGCCGCGGTCGGCCTCGCCGTCGGCGACCTTGCGGGCGGCGGCGACGCCGATGTGCGGGTAGGCCGTGTGCCCGTCGGCGGCGACGCCGACGTCGACCACCTCGGCGACGCGGTCGTCGGCCTCCAGGTCGGCCTTCAGGCGCTCCTTGTACTCGTAGCCGGCGTCGTCGGCGCCGACCACGATGCGCAGCTTCTCGCTCACGTCTGCTCCTTCTGCGATGTCAGGACGTCGGCGACGGCCGTGACGATCAGGCCGAGGCTGGTCGCCCCGGCGTCGGGTGTGCCCACGCTCTTCTCGGCCAGCGGGCGGGCCCGGCCGATCCGGGGCCGGAGGTCGGCGGTCGCGCCGGCAGCGGTGGTCGCGGTCGCGGCGGCGGCCGTCCACGCGGCGGCGAGGCCCTCGCCGCCGCCGACCCGGCGCTCCAGCTCCTCGAC
>NZ_JAMXSG010000475.1:0-2129 GCF_024124365.1 Pseudonocardia sp. McavD-2-B | reverse complement strand
GCGCTCGCGTCGGCCGGCCTGGTGGTGGTGCCCGCACTGGCCGTCGACCGGCGCGGGCGGCGCCTGGGCCGCGGCGGCGGCTTCTACGACCGGACGCTCGCGCTCGCCGCGCCCGGCGCCCTGCTGGTCGTCCCGCTGCACGACGGCGAGCTGCTCGACGACGTCCCGGCCGAGGACCACGACGTCGCGGTGGGGGCCGCAGTCCTGGCTCGGGACGGGGTGGTGCATCTCTCGCCCTGACCGTGTGGACGGGTCGGAGCGACCGTTGCCTCGGAGTATGCTGGCACTCGTTCTCGCCGAGTGCCAGCCCGCGGGCGGGCACCGCCCCAGTTCGTCCGGAGGATGTTGTGCCGACCTACCAGTACGCATGCACCGCGTGTGACCACCGCTTCGAGGCGGTGCAGTCGTTCTCCGACGACGCCCTCAGCACCTGCCCGAACTGCGGCGGGAAGCTGCGCAAGGTCTTCTCCTCGGTGGGCATCGTGTTCAAGGGCAGCGGGTTCTACCGCACCGACTCCCGCTCGGGCTCGGTGAGCAGCGGGTCCGGGGCCTCGTCCGAGTCGGCGAAGTCCGACAGCTCATCGTCGAGCTCGTCGTCCTCGGACTCCTCGTCCTCGTCGAGCTCCTCGTCCTCCTCGGCCTCCTCGTCGTCGAGCTCCTCGTCGAGCTCGGCCGGCGCGTCGTCCTCGAAGGCCGCCGCTTCCTGATCCGTCCACAACCGGCCGGGTTGTCCACAGGCCGGTGGATCGGCCCGCCACCGGCCGAGTCCCGCCCTAGCGTCGGAACGACGACGGCGGAGGGGCGGCCATGGCGGAGCAGACACAGCGGGCGGACCGCCCGTGGGACCGGCTGCTGCGGCGGCCCTCCTGGTCACGGGCGTTGCTGGCCCGCCGGGTGCTGGCCGCCGCCCTCGCGGTCGCGGCCGTGGTCGTGGCACTGCTCCCCGCCGCAGGTGACGAGCGGGTCCCGGTACTGGTCGCGGCCCGTGACCTCGCCCCCGGCACGGCACTGGGCCCGGCCGACGTCGTCGTGGCCTCCTGGCCGCCCGCTCTCGTCCCCGCCGGTGCCCTGACCGCGCCCGACGCCGTGGCCGGACGGCTGCTCGCCGGACCGGTGACCGCGGGCGAGCCGATCGGCGAGCTGCGGCTGGTCGGGTCCGCGCTCGCCGTCGTCACCGGTGGGCCAGGGGCCTCGGCGGTGCCGCTGCGCCCGGCCGATCCGGCGGTGGCCGCGCTGCTGTCCCCCGGTTCCCGGGTGGACGTCGTGGCGGGCGACCCGGACGGCGCCCGTGTGCTGGCCGCGCGGGCCGGGGTGGTGGCGGTGCTGCCACCCGCCCCCGGGGCCGCCGGGGCGCGGGCGGACCCGGGACCGCTGGTGCTGGTCGCGCTGCCCGAGGCGGAGGCGACCGCGGTGGCCGCCGCGACGCTGGCCGGCGAGGTCACGGTCACCCTGCGCTGAGCCCCGCGCCGTCCCCGCGGTGCGGGCCGCCCTCGGTCTCCGAACGCGCTCCGGCCGGTCAGCCGCCGTGGTGCGGGGGACGGTTCTCGGTGAACCAGCGGTCGGGGTCCGCGGTGTCGCGCTCGTCGGCGGCGCCGTAGTCGGCCCGCTCGTCGGCGGTGGTCGAGGGGTCGTCGCCGAAGATCTCCTCGATCCGTCGGCGCATCCGGTCCGCGGGCTCGCTCATGGCCCCATGGTGCCGTGCGCGGGCGGCGCGGGTGGACACCGATCCCGCGTCACCGTGCCGTGCCGTACTCGCGCCGCCCCACGACGACGCGTCCGGGTGACACCATGGGGTCAGCCGTACGCATCCGCCCGGGCGACCGGGCGACGACAGGAGAGGTGGACCACTCATGGGGTTCCTGGACAAGGCACGCGAGGCGGCCGAGAACGCGATCGAGAAGGCGAAGCCGCACCTGGACAAGGCGATGGAGCAGGCCGGCCCGCACCTGGACAAGGCCAAGGAGAAGGCGGGCCCGCTCGTCGAGAAGGCCGCCGAGAAGGTCGACCAGGCCACCGGCGGCAAGTACTCCGAGCAGATCGGCGGGGTGAAGGGCAAGGTCGAGGTTGCACTCGGGCACACCGGCCCGGCCGCTCCGGGCGCCGGCACGCACGGCGACGCCGTCCCGCCG
>NZ_JAMXSG010000474.1:0-2163 GCF_024124365.1 Pseudonocardia sp. McavD-2-B | reverse complement strand
CCGCGATCGCCGTCCGCACCTCGTCCACCGGGCCGTCGAGCGTGCCGGGCTCGGGCAGCATCCCGCCGTACCAGCTCGCCTCGACCCGGCCCGCCAGCTCCCGCAGCGCCTCGGCGGGGCGCCCGGACAGGCCGTGCCGCTCGGTGATGCGGTCGGCGGCCGCACGGACGGTGTCCCCGGCCGGCACCGGGACCCCGTGGTCGCGGGAGGCGGCCAGGACCTCGTCCCATGCCGCCGCCGCAGCGCCGTCGCCGCCCGCCCGGGCCAGCCCGGCCCGGCGGGAGTACTGGTGCCGGCGCCACAGGCCCGGGGTCAGCACGACCGCGAGCACCGCGGCCGCCAGCAGCAGCGCCACGACCAGCGGCCACCAGGACCCGGTCGCGGCCGACGGCTGGTCGGCCGCCTGCTCCTCGGTGGGCGGAGGCTCCGGGGTGGGGCCACCGGCCTCGGGGGGCGGCGGCGTCGCGGACGGCTCGGGCTGCGGGGTCTGCTCGGCGGCGGGCGTGCCGCCGTCCTGCTCCCGGGCCTGCTGGACGTAGGCCGGGTCGATGGTGCGGCCGTCGGCGAGCGGGGTCGGGTCGAAGGTCATCCAGCCGTAGCCGGGGAACCACGCCTCGACCCACGCGTGGGCGTCCTCGGTGGTGATCGTGCGGGCCCCGGAGCCGTCGGCGTCGCCTGCGGTGAAACCGACCGCCACCCGGGCCGGGACGTCGACGGCGCGCAGCATGACCGCCATCGCCGAGGCGTACTGCTCGCAGTAGCCGGTCCGGCCGCGGGTCAGGAAATCGACCAGGGCGTCGCCGTTGCCACCCGGCGCGGTCGCCAGGCTGTAGGTGAACGGGGAGCCGGGCCCGGTGAAGTGGTCCTCCAGCGCCATCGCCCGGTCGAACGGCGTCGTGGCCCCGGCGGTCACCTCCCGGGCGATCGCGGTGACCCGCGGGTCGACACCGTCGGCGTCGAGGTAGGCCCGGTCGACCGTGGTCGGCCCGGACGCCGCGCGCAGCTGGTCGGCCGACGGCTCCGGCAGCCGCATCGACTGGGTCCAGCCGTCCTCGGACTGTGCGCGCTCGCTGTAGACGATGCCGCCGTCGGTGTCGTAGGCCCAGCTCGGTGAGTTCACCGCGATCCGGGTCGGGTCGCCGAACACCGGGAGCCAGTAGTCGCGGAAGCCCAGGTTCTCGACCTGCACGTCCTGCGACGCAGCCGGCCCGGACGTCGACGGCGGCAGCGGCCCGGTCAGCGGCACGCCCGGCAGCGGGCGCCCCGCCTTCCAGCCCTCCTGCGGCACGTAGGTCTGCAGGGTGAGCGCGCGCAGGTAGGTCGGGGTCTGGAGTCCACGGACGCCGAACAGCGGCCGCGGCTCGCTGCGGGTCAGCTGCCCGCGCAGCGAGGTGAACGGGTTCAGCCCGATCGAGCCGTCGGCGTCGCCCCCGGTCCCGCCGGTGGCGTCGAAGCGACCCGAGGTCCCCACCGACGATGCCAGCAGTCCGGCCAGCAGCGAGCCCACGACGGCGACCGCGACGACCGCGGCTCCGGCCGGGATCTGCCGCAGCCGGTCCGGACGCAGGAGCAGCAGCACGCCGTAGCCGAGCGTCGCCGCGACCACGGTCCACCAGGGCAGCAGGCCCGGCTGCAGCGCCGTCGGCACCGCGAACACCACCAGCAGCGGCACCCCGGCCGCGGCCGGGGCGGCCACGGTCACCGCGAGCCCGAACACCGCGATCGCGATCGTGCCGAACCCGAGGGTGACCAGCAGCAGGATCTCCGGGCTCGCCGCGACCGGCGGCAGGCCGCTGTCGATCTGCTGCCCGGCCCCGCCGAGCAACCCCGACAGCTCGGCGAACGCCGACGGCCCGGGGAGCACCCCGAGCACGCCGCTGCCGGTGAACCACGCGGTCACCAGCAGGATCAGGGCCAGCAGCTGGCCGGGCGCGACCAACCAGGCCCGCAGCGGCAGCAGCAGGCCGCCGACCAGCGAGACCAGCACGACCGCGACGGCGGCGTGGGCGAACCAGGCCGCGCCCTGCACGACCGAGCTCATCGCCGTCCCGGCGAGCAGCACCGCGACGGCCGTCGCGACCGGTCCCAGTACGACCGTCCAGGCCGGGGCACCCGGCGTCCGGCCCGCGGGGGCGGCGTCGGGGACGGGCGCGGCGGGCGGCG
>NZ_JAMXSG010000473.1:0-2164 GCF_024124365.1 Pseudonocardia sp. McavD-2-B | reverse complement strand
GCCCCCAACGGACCCACAGATCAGTGCGGTCCTCATCGGACATCCCCGGCCTGCCCAAGCGTGCCATCGCCCACCCCTATCATGATCAACTACCTGTGGGGTGTTGCGCTGACCGGTTGAGTCCAAGAGATCAAGATTCCTGCTTTTCAGCGCCCGTTCGTCTGGAAAGACGAGCAGGCTATTCGGCTACTCGATAGCCTTGCGAGCAACTATCCAGTAGGCAGTCTTTTGCTATGGAAGACCGCCGAGAAGCTGCAAACCGAAAGAAATATCGGAGACTTCACGCTTCCAGAGACCGATGACCATAGCCCGACGGACTACGTACTAGACGGGCAACAGCGCCTAACTGTGATCTACTCGTGTCTTGGCGCCCCTGAGCATGAGGGCGGCTTTGCCGCTGGCTATGACCTGGTTGAAGAAGAGTTCATTCCTATGACCAACCAGGCCCCCCTGACAGTATTTCCATTGCGCGCCTTGTTTAATACCAGTCGCCTCCTAGACTTCCGCACCGCACTACAGAGTCGACCCGATAAGGACGAGCTCCAGCGGCGGCTCGACTCTCTTATTCGAGTCCTTTCTGGATATCGCCTCCCTGTCGTTACCCTGAAGAATTTGAATCTTGACGAGGTTTGCCCAATCTTTGAGCGAATCAACGATTCCGGTACGCGCCTTTCCATCTATGACCTAATGGTTGCGGCGACGTGGTCACGCGACTTCGACCTAAACGTCCGCACAAAGAATCTCGCTACAGCTCTGGAGCGAAAGGACTTTGACAAGATCGAACAATCGACTGTCCTTAAGGTCCTGTCAGCGATTCACACAAGCTCAGTCCAGCGTGAGTCAATACTACAGCTTCGCAACCTTGGAGCAACGGCACTCGACGAGCTCGTAGAAAAGGCGCGGGGAGGCCTCGAGCGAGCAGTTGATCTGCTTGTCACGGATTTTCGAGTACACAGCCTTGACTTCCTGCCGTACGAGGCACATCTGGTAATCCTCGCAAGCCTCTTCTCCGAGAGGAAGAAGCTCAAGAACCCTGAGCTAGTTCGAGCACGACAGTGGTTCTGGCGGTCAGCATTCTCGGAACGATTCAAAGGCGCATCTGAATCATTCATTTCTCGGGGCATCACCCAAGCATCAAACTTTATCTCCGGAGAGTCGGGTAGTGCCGACGACTTCGGAGACTTACCCACCGCGCGAAATCTGCTCAGACTTGGCTTCCGCAAGAACGGGGCAGGATCACGCGCCTTCTCCTTGGCCATGGGCAAGAAAGGCCCACGCAACTTGACTAATGGCAGCGCCATCGACACTTTTGCTGCACTCAGCGTCTACAATAAGCACCAGTTCCATCACATCTTTCCGCAAGCATTCTTGAAGCGGCTCGATGACCAGATCGATTCAAACCGTCTTATGAACATCTGCTTTCTGTCAGCTAGCGAGAATAATGAGATCAGTGACGGCGATCCATGCGTCTACATCCCCGAACTCGCTCGAACGCTCGGCGGCTCCGCGGCCGGCGTCTTCGCAAGTAGCCTACTTCCGAACCCATCGAATTTCGACTACGCCAAAACGAACTACGACGACTTCCTGATCGCCCGCGCTGAAATCGCCGAGAAGTGGGTTCAGCAGTTGTGCGAGGGAGGGCGTTGATGGTCGACCACTGCGCGATTCTACAAACCGAGATAGACTAGAGCGGTGTTGTCGACTGAGGATGCTCGGAATCGCGCGAGGAAGAGCCTCGCTTCTGTGCTGCCGCGGCGGTGGAAGCACGTCGAGAAGGTCGCTCATAGGGCAGAAACTGTGCGTCCTCGTCTCCACGGCGGCAACCAGCTGGTCGTCGCTTGTTGGCTTCATGATGTAGGCTACGCACCCGCGCTGAACGAGGTCGGCTTTCACCCGCTGGATGGAGCTCGCGCCGCGCGCCGGTGGGGTGTCGACGACACAGTGTGTGGTCTCATTGCTTATCATTCATCTGCCGCCCACGAGGCAGAAGTGCTCGGTCTGTCAGATCAGCTTCAGTCGTTTACCGACCCTCCGGGACTAGGGCGTGTCTCCGAAATAGGTGGGTCGGGGTGCGCGATGCTGTAGCGGTGTCGCGCACTGCGGTCCTGACCGACGTTCAGTGGGCCCGGCTGGCCCCGCTCCTGCCCTCGTCGGAGGGTCGTCG
>NZ_JAMXSG010000472.1:0-2165 GCF_024124365.1 Pseudonocardia sp. McavD-2-B | reverse complement strand
TGGCGGGTGGTCCGCCGCGGGCGCCCCGGTTCCGGCTGATGCGCCGCCTCGGTGCCGGTGGTTTCGGTGGGGTCTGGCTGGCCCACGACGCCAAGCTCGGCCACACAGTGGCGGTCAAGTCCGCGCACGCCGCGGACCCGGAGACCGAGGAGCGCATCCGCCGGGAGGCCGCCGCGCTCGGCGCGCTGCGCCACCCCTGCTGCGTGCAGATCCACGACCTGCTGCACGCCTCGTCCGACCCGGGCCTGCAGGGCATGGACGGGCTGGTCATCGTCATGCAGTACGTCGACGGCATGTCCCTGGGCCAGCTCGTCGGCGAGCAGGGCCCGGTGGACGACATCTCCGCGGCCCGCATCTGGACCGGCATCGCCGGGGCCCTGCACACCGCGCACCGTGCCGGGGTGCTGCACCGCGACATCAAGCCGGGCAACATCGTCGTCGACCCGCAGGGGCACCCGCACCTGATCGACTTCGGGATCGCGCGCAAGCAGGGCGACTCCACGCTGACCCAGACCGGCTACGTCCTGGGCACGCCGGACTACCTGGCGCCGGAGGCCGCGGCCGGGAAGCCCGCCTCGCCCGCCTCCGACGCCTGGCAGCTCGCGGCGGCGGTGTCGTTCGCGCTGAGCGGGCACCCGCCGCGCGGGGAGTCCGCCGACGCCGTCGCCGGGCTGCGGGCGGCCGCGGCGGGGGCGAAGCTGACCCACCTGCAGAGCCGGACCGCGCACCTGGCGCTGCTCAAGCAGGCGATGCGCACCGAGCCGCACCGGCGCCCGGACCTGCCCACGGTGCAGGGCAAGCTCGACGGCTGGCTGCGCCGCCACGGGCACCGCGCCGACGGCCCGGTCACCGCGATGCTGGAGTACCGCCGGGGCTGAGGGCCCGGTCCGCCCACGGCGCTGCGCAGGGCCGTGGGCGGACCGCTCAGAGCCAGGCCTGGACGAACAGCCGCAGGGCCAGGCCGAGGCCCGCGACCGCGATGCCGATCCGGACCAGGCGAGCCGGGAGACGCCGGGCCACGACCGGGCCGAGCCGGCCGCCGATGAGCAGGCCCAGGGCCAGTGCGGGCACCGCGGCCCACGCGACGTCGCCGAGGACCGCGAAGCCGACCGCGGCGACGGCGTTCGCCGCCCAGGTCAGCACGTTCTTCAGCGCGTTGGCCCGCAGCAGGGTCGCGCCCGGCAGCGACAGCGTGAGCGCCAGCATCATCACCCCGGCCGCGGCGCCGAAGTACCCGGCGTAGACGGCGACGCCGAACACCCCCACCGCGACGCCCGGCCCGGGCGGTCGCGGTTCGTCCGCGGGCCGGGGCGGGCGCAGGAGCAGCAGTGCCGCGACCGCGACGAGGAACGGCACGATCCGCTCGAAGCCACCGGCCGGGGTGAGCAGCAGCAGCCCGGCCCCGGCCGCGCCGCCGAGCAGCGCCGGGCCGATCCAGCGGCGCAGCTGCGGCCCGGCGCCGCGCAGCTCCGGGCGGGACCCGGCGACCGCGCCCGCCCCCTGGAACAGCATGCAGACGGTGTTCGTGATGTTCGCCGTCGTCGCGGGGAGCCCGACGGCCAGCAGCGCGGGGTAGGAGAACAACGACGCGAGGCCGGCGACGGCGCCGATCAGGCCGGCCGCGACGCCGGCACCGAACAGCGTGAGCAGCTGCCACGGGGTCACGGACGGTGCATCTCGTTGTCGATGCACAGGACCCTACCCGCCGCCCGGTGAGGGGCACGACCACGTCACAATGACGCCGATCGGCGCAGCGACCTGCGTCGGAACGGGGGGCACGGTGGTGGGTCCGCGCGAGGCCGGGGTGGGTGCCGCCCTGCTGCTCCTGCTCGCGGGCTGCGGCACCGCGGGCCCCGACGTCGCTGCCCCCTCGCCCGCCCGCCCCGGCCCTCACGGCCGCGACGACCCCGCCCCCGGCGACCACCCCGTCCGCCCCGGCCGACGACGGCGGCCCGGCCGGTCCGTGCACCGGCGACACCCTCGACGTGTCCGCCACCGCACCACGCACCGACGGGCCGGCCGCCGTCGCCGACCTGGTGTTCCGCAACACCGGCAGCGCCCCCTGCATGCTCGACGGCTATCCCGGGGTCGCGTTCGTGGCGGGCAACGAGGGGACCCGCGTCGGGCCGCGGGCCGCGATCGACGGGCCCCGGGCGCGGGTGCGG
>NZ_JAMXSG010000471.1:0-2171 GCF_024124365.1 Pseudonocardia sp. McavD-2-B | reverse complement strand
CCGGTCGGGGCGGCCGGGCCGGCCTCCCAGTACGCGAGCAGGTGCGGGTGCCCGGATCCGGCCGCGGCGAGGCGGCGGGCGCGGACGTCGGCGTGCCCGGCGTCGCCGGGGTGTACGGCGGGAGGTTCCAGGATCCCGTGCCGGCCCTCGACGGCGAGCCGGAACACGGCCGTCCCGCGGTCGGGCAGCCGGTCCAGGGCGGTCCAGGATGCGGGTGCCGGCCCGTCGGCGACGACGCAGACCGCGGTCGGCGTCGCGGACGCATCCGCACCGCCCGGGGCGTCGATGCCGGTCGCCGGGTGCGTGGGGTCCGGGCGGGCCGGGACGGCCGCGAGCTCTCCGACCGTCCCGCGCAGCACCCGCACGGTGGGCCCGGCGAGCGCGGTGGCGACGGCGTCGGCCAGCGCGCCGTCACCGGCGACGGTCACGGTGGCCGTCCGGGCCGGGCGGGTGTCGTCGAGGTACCCGGCCGCGGCGAACGCGCCGCGCTCCGGGTCGAGTCCCGGCGGAGGTGTGGGGTCGGCGCCGGCGAACCAGCGGGTCAGTGCCTCGACCGTGCCGCGGGGCAGGTCGACCCCGCGCAACCGGCCGGAGGCCTCCCGCAGCGCCGAGCCCCGACCGGGGACCTCGAACACGCTCACGCCCGGTCGCAGTCGTTCCACTCGCACTCCCTGGTCCGTCGGTCGGTCACGGCAGACCGCGGGCCCGGCACCGTCACCGGTGCCGGGCCCGCGGCGGGTGTCACTCCTGCTCGGCGGCCTGCTCGGTCGCGAACGGGTTCTCGACGAGGGCGTTGGAGTGGCTCGCGGAGTTGTGCGGAAGGGCGCGCTCGGCCTCGAGCTCGGTGAAGATGTCCTTCATCGTTTTCTCCTCCAGTGGGTGACATCGTCCGGTTCCGGACCACCCCATCATGACCACAAACGACATCGGTTTTCAACAGTGGTGGACGTCTCGTGGCACCACTATTGGTGATGACTGTCGTTTCACACTATGGTTCGCGCATCCGCCGACGGAAGGACCCCGTGAGCGAGACGGCCCCGACCGCCCCCGAGCACGAACGCACCGACCTGCGCCGCTACCTCGCCGCCCGGGTCGTCTCGGTCGCCGGCTCCCTGGTCGCCGCGGTCGCTCTGCCCGTGCTCGTCTACCGGCTGACCGGCTCGCCCGCCTGGACGGCGGCGATCGCGACCGCGGAGGCACTCCCCTACCTGCTGTTCGGGCTGGTCGCGGGCGCGCTGGCCGACCGTGTCGACCGCAGGCGGCTCATGGTCGGCGTCGACCTGGCGTGCGGCGCGGTGCTGGCGGGGATCCCGCTCGCCTGGTGGGCCGGGGTACTCACACCGTGGCAGGTGCTCGGCACGGCGGTCGCGGTGCAGACCGGTTTCGTCTTCTTCGACGCCGCGAACTTCGGCGCCCTGCCCACGCTGGTCGGGCCCGACCGGATCACCGCGGCGTTCTCCACCCTCTACGGCGCGACGACCGTCGTCGAGCTGGTCGTGCCGCCGCTCGCCGGGCTGGCCGTCGCGACCCTGGCCCCGGCCGGGCTGCTGTCGGTCACCGCGCTCACCGCGGTCGCGTCGGCGCTGCTGATCCGGTCGGTCGCCGGGAGCCTGTCCCCCGGGCCCGGCACCCGCGCGCCGACCCGGATCCTCGCCGACGTGCGCGAGGGCCTGGCACTGCTCATGGGCCATCCGGTGGTCCGCACGCTGACGCTGGTCGGCACCACCCAGGCCGTCGCGGGCGGTGCCTGGCTCGCGATGACCGTGCCGTGGGCGGACCGGGTGCTCGGCATCCGCGCCGACGGCGACGCCCGGCTCGGCCTCCTGTTCGCCTGCTGGGGTGTGGGCGGGCTGGCCGCGGCCCGGCTGGTCCCACGGCTGTCGGAGCGCTGGGGCGGGGCGCGGCTCGCGCTGGCCGGGCTGCCGGTGTCGCTGGCCTGCGCGGTCGCGGTGGTGTCGGCGACGCACTGGGTCCCCGCACTCCTCGCCGCGACGGCGTTCGGGTCGGCGTACTCGACGGTCGTGCTCAACGCCGTCACCTACCGGCTGCAGGTCACGCCCGAGCACGCCCGCGCCCGGGTCTCGACGACCGCACGGATGCTGTCCTGGGGCCTCGGCACCCCCGCCGGGGCGGCCCTGGCCGGCGTCGTGGCGACGACACCGGCGGGCCCG
>NZ_JAMXSG010000470.1:0-2181 GCF_024124365.1 Pseudonocardia sp. McavD-2-B | reverse complement strand
GGGCGACGGCGCCGGGCACCCCGGCCGGGTGGGTGTGCAGGAACGACGCGTGCACCCGGGCGTCGACGTAGCCCTCCGGCTCGCCGCCGCGCCACGCCCAGGCGGGGGCGCCCCCGGCCCGCGGGGTGACCGCGCACCGGTGGAACTCGTGCGCCCCGGCCCGCTCGCCCGCCGCGAACAGTGGCGACGCCGACACCGCGACCGCGTCGCGGTAGCCGAGCGTGAGCCGCGGGGTCATCCCCGCCGACGCGTCGAGGACCCCGCACATGGGCGTCCCGTCGAGGTCGCGGCACAGGTACAGCAGCCCGCCGCACTCGGCGTGCACCGGCGCCCCGGACGCGGCCAGCGCGGCGACCTGCGCCCGCAGCGGCGCGTTGTCCCCGAGCGCGCCGACGTGCTCCTCGGGGAAGCCGCCGGGCAGCACGAGCGCGGCCGTGCCCGCCGGGAGCGCGGGGTCGCGCAGCGGGTCGAAGGTCACCACGTCGGCACCGGCCGCGGTGAGCAGCTCGGCGTGCTCGGCGTAGCCGAACCCGAAGGCCGGGCCTCCCGCGAGCGCGACCACCGGACGTCCCGGGACCGGGTCCGTCCCGAGCTCGGCCGCCGGGTCCCAGACGGGTCCGTCGGGCAGCGGGCGGGCGAGCGCGAGGACGGCGTCGAGGTCCACGTGCTCGGCGACGAGCGCGGCCATCGCGTCCACCGCGGCGGTCGCGGCGGAGCCGTGCTCGGCGGCGGTGACCAGGCCCAGGTGCCGCGAGGGCACCGCCAGCTCGGCCCGGCGCGGGACCGCGCCCAGCACCGGGAGCCCGACCTCCTCGGCCGCGGCCCGGCAGACCTGCGCGTGCCGGTCGGACCCGACCCGGTTCAGGATCACGCCGGCGACCTGCACGGAGTCATCGAAGCTGCGGAAACCGTGCAGCAGCGCGGCCAGCGACCGGGACTGCCCCCGGACGTCGACGACCAGCACCACCGGCGCGCCCAGGGTCGCCGCGACCTGTGCGGTGGACCCGGCGCCGTCGGCGATGCGGCCGTCGAACAGGCCCATCACCCCCTCGACGACGGCGACGTCGGCGTCCCGGGCGCCGTGCCGGGCCAGCGGCGCGAGCCGGTCGGAGCTCTGCAGGACGACGTCGAGGTTCCGGCCCGGGCGGCCCGCGGCGAGGGTGTGGTAGCCGGGGTCGATGTAGTCCGGCCCGATCTTGAACGGCGCGACCCGGGTGCCGCGCCGCGACAGCGCGGCCATCAGCCCGGTCGCGACCGTGGTCTTCCCGCTCCCCGACGACGGCGCCGCGACGACCAGCGCGCGGGCCGTGCTCACCACTCGATCCCCCGCTGGCCCTTCTGCCCGGCGTCCATCGGGTGCTTGACCTTCGTGGTCTCCATGACCAGGTCGGCGGCCTCGACCAGGGCCTGCGGGGCGTCCCGGCCGGTGATGATCACGTG
Organism: Pseudonocardia sp. McavD-2-B; assembly: GCF_024124365.1. NCBI lineage: Bacteria > Bacillati > Actinomycetota > Actinomycetes > Pseudonocardiales > Pseudonocardiaceae > Pseudonocardia > Pseudonocardia sp. McavD-2-B. The sequence goes on along the minus strand of NZ_JAMXSG010000470.1, from coordinate 741 downwards.
CTGCTGCCCGGGCCGGTTGACCAGCACGTCGACGACCTCGTCGACGTCGATCCAGCCCCACTTGAGCGGGTAGGTGAACTCGTCGAGCACGTAGACGCGGTGCGCCTCGGTCCCGATCCGGCGGCGGATCTCGGCCCAGCCCTCGGCGGCGTCGGCGGCGTGGTCGGTCTCGGTGCCGGCCTTGCGCGACCAGGACCAGCCCGAGCCCATCTTGTGCCACTCGACGGGCCCGCCCTGCCCGGTCCGGGAGTGGACCTCGCCCAGGGCGCGGAACGCCTCCTCCTCGCCGACCTTCCACTTCGCGGACTTGACGAACTGGAACACCCCGATCGACCAGCCCTGGTTCCAGCCGCGCAGCGCCATCCCGAACGCGGCGGTCGACTTCCCCTTCATCACCCCGGTGTGCACCACCAGCAGCGGCCGGTTGCGACGCTGGCGGGTGGTGAGCCCGTCGGTGGGCGTGACGGACACCTGTCCCTGCGGCACGGTGGTCTCCTCTCAGGCGGCGCGGGCGGACCGGGTCTCCCGGACCAGGTCGCCCACGCTGTCGGCGGTCAGCTCGTCGAGGGTCACCAGCTCGCCGCCCGCGGCGGCGGCGAGCGGCGCGGCGAGCCCGAGGCGGACGTGGCCCGCCTCGCAGTCGACGACGACGGTGTGCACCCCGTCCGCGGCCAGCAGCCCGGCGGCGCGGCGGGAGTCGGCGACGGGGTCCCCGCCGTCGCGGGCGGCGACGGTGGCCCG
>NZ_JAMXSG010000046.1:0-26258 GCF_024124365.1 Pseudonocardia sp. McavD-2-B | reverse complement strand
CTCGGCCCGGTCCGCCGTCGCCGGATCGGCGTGGCCCTGCGCGGTGAGCGCGGCGACCAGGTCCCGGATCCCGACGGCGTCGCCGGGCAGGGCACGGCCGCGGACGACGTCGCGGACCCGCGCGGTCGAGGTCCGCAGCCGGCGCGCGAGCACACGCTCCGACGGGCAGCCGTGGTGCACGTGGACGTCGTCGAGCAGGTCGAGCAGGTCCCGGTGCGGGCCGTGCTCGGGCCAGGATGTCCGGTCGAAGCGGCGCAACGGCACCCGTTGCCTCCTCACGCAGGATGATCGTTCGATCACCTGTCGCATCCGGCGGCGTCGGCGTTACTCAATTCTGATGAGACGCCGCGATCGTCACTCCTGATGACAACCCCTCGCTTGGATTAGGACGAACGGCGCAACGTGCGCGCGGGTGAGGGAGCGGGACCTGGAGGGCTCGGAGACCGAGCTCGCCGTCGACCCCGGCCTGATGGAGCTCGCCGGCCCGCGCATGCACATCACGCCGGTCGACGGCATGCCGCTGCTGCGGCTGTCCGAGCCGCGGTTCTCGGGCGCGTCGACGATCGTGAGGTACGTCGCGGACCGCGCGGTCGCCGCGCTGCTGATACTTCTGGTGGGGCCGCTGTTCCTGGTCCTGGCGGCCGCGGTGAAGCTCGGCGACGGCGGCCCGGTGTTCTTCCGCCAGGAGCGCGTCGGTACGCACGGGCGCACCTCGGGATGCTGAAGTGCCGGTCGATGTGCGTCGACGCCGAGGTCGAGAACTGGATCCCCGCACTGGACCGGCTGATCCTGTGGAAGACCGTCGGCGCGGTGCTCCGCAGCCGCGGCGCCCACTGACCCGGCGCCGCGGCCTGCGGGCCGCTCAGGCGAACAGCTTGTCCTGCTCCTCGCGGAGCGCGTCGACGAGCCGGCCCGGGGGCAGGGTGACGTCGTCGTAGGTGAGCACCGCGTCCTTCGCGACGTCGCGCACCAGCGTGCACCCCTCGGCCACGCCCATCGGCAGCAGCCGCTCGGCGCGCGTGACCGGCGAGGACTCGGCGACGCCGTAGGTGTCGTAGCCGCCCAGCCCGTCGACCGTGTGTCCTGCCGTCAGGTCCTGCTTGGCGGTGGCGACGACGTCGACCCGCTGTCCCGCGGGCGGGCTCAGTGCGGCGTCGGCGAAGTCGACAGCCCGCACGATGGTGTTCGGGACCTCGAAGTGGCACAGGTGGTACGGGGTGTAGAAGCTGTACAGCGGGCCCTCGCCGAGCTTGTACAGGTTCAGGTAGTGGCGCTGCTTCGGGTCGTCGTGGGTGCCGAGCACGTAGATGCCCGGCCCCGGCTTGGCGCCGACCACGTAGTCGACGACGCCGCCCAGCTCGCGCAGCTCGTCGACGTCGTAGGCCGCGGTCAGCTCGTCGACGTGCCCGGCGTGGTCGCGGCCGTACATGCCGCGCTGGCCGACGGTGAAGCCGAACGCGTTGGCCACGATCGCCTGCTCGAACGACACCTTGGTGCCGTCGGCGAAGCTGGTGACCATGTAGGGGTCCTGCCCCCACTTCTCCGCGAACGCCTGCTGGGTGGTGGGGGTGCGGTACTCGTCCTGCAGGCCCTTGATGTTGCCGGCGACGAGCGGGGTGACCCCGATGCCGCGCACGAAGCGCAGCAGGTTGGCCTGGACGCCGGGCTGGTCGCCGTCGGCACCGGTCAGGACGACCCCGGCGGCGCGGGCGCGGTGCGCGAGCAGCGGGCCGACGGTGCCGTCGAGCTCGGCGTTCATCGTGACGACGGGCAGCCCGCGCTCGATCGCGGCGACGGTGACCCGGGCGCCGAACTCGACGGCCCCGGTGACGTCGACGAGCACGTCGATGTTCTCCGCGGCGAGCAGCGCGAACGCGTCGCCGAGCACGGCCGGGACGCCCTTCGCGACCATCGCCTCGACCTGCGCGGTCGTCGACACTTCGACCGGCTCCAGCCCGGCCTCGGTGTAGGCGCGCACGGCGGTGGCGACGGTGCGGTTCGCGATCGCGACGACGTCCATCCCGGGGGTGGAGTTCACGATCTGGTTCACCAGGCCGCGGCCCATGAACCCGGCGCCGACCAGGCCGACCCGGATCGGGCGGTTCTCGGCGTCGCGCTTCGCGAGGGCGGTGTCGAGGATCAGCATCAGCGGGCTCCGGTGACCGACGGGAAGTCGGCGTTGTCGGCGAGCAGCGGCCAGTTCGCGTCCTTGTCCGAGACGTGGTCGACCGTGTGCGGCCACTCGACGTCCAGGGCCGGGTCGTTCCAGCGCAGGCCGCGCTCGGCGCCCGGGGTGTAGGGCGTCGAGACCTGGTAGATCGTCGTCGCGTCCGGGGTGAGGGTGAGGTAGGCGTGCGCGAAGTTCCGCGGCACGTACATCGCCCGGTAGTTGTCCTGGGACAGCTCGGCACCGAACCACTGCAGGTAGGTGTCGGAGTCCGGGCGCAGGTCGACGATCACGTCGAAGATCGCGCCGCGGACGCAGCGGATGACCTTGACCTCGGCGTTGGGCTCCAGCTGGTAGTGGAAGCCGCGCAGGGTGCCCGCCTCGTGGTTGTACGAGAGGTTGCACTGGGTGATCGTCGGGTCCAGCCCGGCGTCGCGGAACTCCTGCTCGCAGAAGGCGCGGGCGAAGAAGCCGCGGTCGTCCTCGAGTCGCTTCAGGTCGATGAGAGCCGATCCGGGGAGCGGGGTCGGATGGATGTCCATGCCCCTCTTGTACGTCACGAACCCACGAGCCGTTATCGCGGCACCCGGCGGATGTGACGTTCCCGGTGGCGCCGGTGCGCCCGGCGACGCGTCGGTCACCGGGAGTGCCGTCTCAGTGCCGGACGTGGCAGGTGCAGTCGCGTCCGTAGACCCGGGCCAGGTGCAGCGCAGTGCGGGCACGTGCCAGGTTCCGGGGCAGGCCGAACTCCTCGGCCCAGCTGAACCCGAGGAAGCTGACACTGATCGACGGGTCCACCGAGCGGACCCGGTGCCACCAGCCCTTCGGGATGAAGATCATCGACCCGGGGGCGAGCTCCACACGCTCGTGTCGCAGGAACCGGTGCAGGGGAAAGCCGGTCAGTTGCGAGCCGTCGCCGATGCTCGACAACGTCGCACCGCGGTCGAACTTCCGGCTCGGATACATCCCCCGCCCCAGACCGGGCGGGATCAGGTCGACGACCTTGCGACCGTGGATCTGGGCCAGGACGTTGTCGGCGTAGTCGGTGTGCCAACCGGTGAAGGTCCCGGCCGGACCGAACCAGCCGGATGCCACGACGTGGCGCTTGTTGTCGTGGATGAGGGACATGTCGATGTCCGCCCGCAGGTCCGGGAACGTCCCGAACAGGTCCACGTTCGCGAGGTAGCGGGTCCCCCCGGCGGGGGCCGTCCCGGCTGCCAGATCGGCCAGGTAGCCGCGCAGGTCGGCGGTGTCGAGCCTGGTGGGTTCCTGCATGACGTTCCCGACGTCGACCCGGTGGGTCCGGTCATCGGCGATCTCGGCGAAGTACTCGAAGCTCCACCGGGACAGGGCGGGCCAGTCGCGCATCATGCCGTGCAGTACCACGGGGGTGTTGGTGGCCATGTAGTCACGGCGCAACGTCGGGGGGGCGATCCGGTCGCGGTGGTCGATCACTCCGGCGGCCCGGTCGTTCGCCGTCGTCGAGGAGTCGGTCGTGGGGGCCATCGGGTGGGTCACCTTCCTCGCTGCCGCCGTGGTCGCAGCCGGAGTCGGACGCCGCTCCCCGACCGTTACGGGGGCTAACGGCGCAGATGACCCCGGCGAGTAGCCCGGCACCGGCGCGCAGAGGCCGCCGATCACGCGAATCGAGAGCACCGTGACGCGTACGACCGGCCGGACGGCCGCCATCCCGATCGACGAACGCCTGCTGCCCGACGAGGACGACGTCCGCTTCTACCGGGAGCACGGCTGGTTCGTGTCGAGACCGGTACTGCCCACCGGGTTCCAGGCCGAGCTGCAGGCCGTCGTCGACCGGTTCAACGCCGGGGAACGCGACGCACGGCTTCCGGTGGCCGACGGTCACATCGACTGGCGTCCCGGCATGCCGGGGGCGACACGGATCAACGAGCACGCGTCGTACCAGCTCGCCGACCTGCGCCGGATCCTGCTGCAGCCGGTCATCGGTGCGATCGCCGCCCGTCTGGTCGGCACCGACGAGATCAGGCTCATGGAGGACACCCTCGTCCACAAGGAGCCGGCGGGTTCCGGGGACCGGGCGGCGACCGGATGGCACACCGATGACGCCTATTCCTCCAACTGCACGTCCCGGGACACCGTGACGGCATGGGTGCCCCTGCACGCGGTGGACGCCGACCGCGCCCCACTGGTCGTGCTCGACGGCAGCCACCGCTGGCCCGGTATCGACCACCTGCGTCACTTCAACGATCCGGACATGGACGGCCTCGTCGACCGCCTGCGGCTCGCCGGGCACGACATCCGGGAGGTGCCCATCGAGCTCGAACCGGGACGGGTCAGCTTCCATCACGCACGGACCGTCCACGGGAGCCGCCCCAACCGCTCGGCGCTGCCCCGCACCGCCTTCGCCGTGCAGCTGCAGCCTGGCGAGAACCGCTACCGCGATGTCGTGAACGCGGGCCGCGTCGTCCACCATTACCTCGACGGCGTCGCGCGGATCGAGCCCGCGACCGGTCGGCCCGACTACCGTGATCCGCGGGTCTTCCCGGTCGTGTGGCAGGCCGGCGTCTGACGACTCCCGCGCGTCACACTGCGCCGACGCGCTGTGACCCGCGCGTCGCTAGAATGAGGGATCGGCCGATGCACCGGGCATCCGTTGCGGAGGAGGTCCGACCATGACGCGACAAGGTGCCGAGGGGGCGCCGCGGGGCAGGATCGTCACCGGCGCCCGCCCGCCGACAGTTCCCGCCGACTTCTGCCGGGTCTGCTGGCGCGACCAATACGTCGTCCGTGACGGCGAGCTCTGGCTGGACCACATCGGCCCGCTGTCGTCGTGCACGCACGCGTGCCACGACGAGACCTTCCTGGGCTCCACCAGCTAGGCCGTCCCGGACCGGGCCTCCGGGTAGTCCGGATTCACGCCGCCGTCGCCGTAGAGGTCGCGCGGGAGAAGCACTCGCACCACGGTCAGCCACAGGATCCGCAGGTCCAGCGCGAGCGAACGGTGGTCGATCCAGAACAGGTCGAGCTCGATGCGCTCCGGCCAGGAGATGGAGTTGCGTCCGTTGACTTGGGCCCAGCCCGTCAGCCCGGGCCGGACGGTGTGCCGTCGGTGCTGGGCCGCGTCGTAGCGCTCCACCTGCTCGGGCAACGTGGGGCGGGGGCCGATCACGCTCATGTCCCCCCGCAGGATGTTCCACAGCTGGGGGTACTCGTCGAGGCCGACGGCCCGCAGGAAGGACCCGGTGCGCGTACAGCGCTCGCGGTCCGGAAGGTCCTCGTGCCCGTCGCGCATGGTCCGGAACTTCAGGATCTGGAACGGCTGCCCACCGAGCCCGATCCTCTGCTGCCGGAACACCACCCGGCGCCCCGTGGTGAGCCGGACGGCCACAGCCGTCACCAGCGCGACGGGTGAGAGGACGACCAGCCCGGCACCCGCCGCGAGCATGTCGAACATCCGGCGCATCAACGGTGCCTCCTGTGCCACGGGAGTCGTGTCGCCCCCGGAGTCGGCTCGCCGGCGCACCGCGTTACGGCCGCGCGGAACGTAACAAATCGGTCCTGCGTGCGAGCCCACTCAGGGTGTCCGTGTCCTTACACCGGAGGTGCACGCCGATGACGTCGATCCGCCCGCCGCACGTCGGGACCTCGATGGTCGGGAGGTCGTCCTCGACCGCACGTCTCATCGCCGACTGCGGTGTCTCCGCCGCCGATATCCGGTCGTTCTTCCGGCATCCCGGGTTCCTCACGGCCGAGGGGGTGACCCACACCCTGCACCTGTGGGACGGGCGCGGCGAGGCGCGGATCCCGCTCGTCGTCCGTCCGATCCCCGGGTCGGACCTCCTCGATGCGGTGTCGCCCTACGGCTACCCGGGCGCCGGCGTCGACGGTGCGGCGATCGACCCCGGGCTGATGGACCTGTCCGGGCTCGGTCTCGTCAGTGTCTTCGTCCGCGATGTCGTCCCGGCACCCGCGCTGGCCGGCGGGCTCGCGCAGAGCATTGTCCGCCTGCACGACCCGGCCGCGCCCCGGCGTCTCGGGAAGAGCTTCCGGCGAGCCGTCCGGCGCTGCACCGACGCCGGGTACCGGGTGGAGGTCACCCCCGGACAGGACGTACCGGACGGCGTGCTCGACCGGTTCCACGACGTCTACCTGCGCACGATGGACCGCCGGGACGCCAAGTCCCGCTACCGCTTCGACCGCACCTACCTGCGGGAGTGCCTGGCGACAGGCCTCACCTGGCTGGTGCACGCCGCCGACGCGCACGGCGCCCTCGCGGCGGGGGACCTGGTCGTGCGGAGCGACGACGTCCTCCACTCGCTGCTGTTCGGCACCCACGACGACCATCTGCCGGCTTCTCCGGGCAAGCTCGTCACCGTGCGCGACCTCGATCTCGCCGACGAGCTGGGGACACCGTTCAACGTCGGCGGCGGGCTGGCCGCAGGCGACGGCCTCGACCGGTCGAAGCTGGCCTACTGCAACGCCAGCTCCACCTATGTGTGCCATCACCTCGTCTGTGACCCCGAGGCGTATCGGAGGCTGAGCGGCGATGCCGGGGAGTCGAGGTTCTTCCCCGCCTACCGGGCGTCGCGATCGGGCAGCACCGCCAGCAGGGCGAAGATCCACAGGAACCGGGTGTCGTAGAGGTCGCCCGAGGTCATGCTGGCCGCGGCGACGAGCACGGCCGCGCACAACAGACCCACCTGGTCCGCGGAGAGCGCACCGATCCGCCGCCAGGCACGCACCACCGACACCGCGACCCCGGCGAGCAGCCCGAGTGCGATCACCCCGCCGGTCGCGGCGACCTCGAGGACAAGGTTGTGTGGGTAGGACAGGTCCTCCGACCGCCCGAACGCGACGAAGTAGGCGTCCAGTCCCCCGCCGACCAGTGGGTGGGTCAGGAAGAGGTCGAGGGTCTGGGCGAACAGCTCCGGTCGACCGGAGAACTGGTCGGTGACGAACAGGTCCTCCACGAACCGACGCCGCAGCACCTCCACCGTCGCGGGGTCGGCGACCGCGAGCAGCGCCGCGCCCAGCAGCGGGACCGCGGCCAGCACCGTCAGGACGCCACGGACGGACAGGTGCCTGCGGCTCAGCACGACCGCCGCGGCCCCCGCGACCGCGATGGCCGCGAGACCACCCCGGGAGCCGCTCAGCACCGCTGCCGTGACCAGCAGTGGGACCGGCAGCAGCAGCACCCGGCGGCGGGTGGACACCGCGAGGGTGACCGTCGCGACCAGCCCGAGCCCCACCACGCGGATGAACACGTTCGGTCCGCCGCCGAAGGCGACCGTGCGTCCCTGCACGTTGGTGTCGCCCGAGAGCAGGCCGGCACCCGCGTACACGACCCCGGCGAGGAGCAGCGCCACCAGGATCGTGCGTCGTGCCCGGACAGGGTCGTCGACGGCGACCACCGTGACACAGACGACGAGCAGGACGAGACCGAGCAGATCGGTGAGCCGGTCTCCGACCCGGGCACCGTACGGGGCCCAGAAGGCGGTGAGGGCGAGGGCGGTGAACAGGACGAGCGACGCCGTCGCCGGTCTCGGCCACCCCCCGCTGCGCCCCGGCACGCCCGGCCGGTACCTCCAGAGCAGGACGGCCGCGGCCACGACCGGTGCCCCGACCAGGCGCAGGTCGAGGTCCGCCTCGTCGGCGAACCCGAGCCGGTCCAGGGTGAAGCGCCCCATCAGGGCGAACACGAAGAGACCCAGTAGTAGCACCACCGACGTGCCCGCCCCCGGTCCGGGACGGGCCGGCGGCAGGAACGGCGGGCGGGACGTACGGACGGGCGTCGCGGTCACGAGCCGCCGCCCGGGCGTGCGAGCCACGCGGCGTTCACCGCCATCGCGGCGAGGAACTGCCCGTTCTGGACCCGGTGCTCCTCCAGGGCCGCCTGGCAGGCCGGATCGAAGCGGCCGAGGGTGACGAAGCCGTCGGCGATCCACCCGGTGCCCTGCCCGGAGCCGTCGACGTACTCCGGATAGTGTCCGTCGGCGCCGAGCACCGGCCCCAGCAGGGTGGCCGTCATGGTCGCGACCTCCGCCGCGCTCCAGCGTCCGCCGCGGAGGTGCGCAGCGGCGATGTAGGCGACGTCCGCGTTGCCGTGCGCGACGTCCTGGGGTTCGGCGACGTAGCCCCAGACCGGGCTCCACACATAGCTCGCCGGGCTGCCGCCGGCGAGACGCAGCTGCTGCCGCAGCGACGAGGGGTATCCGGCCATGCCGCCGTCGTCGACCCGTCGGACGATGTCGGCGCACAGGTCACGGACTTCCCGGCGGGAGGTGGTCGTGCCGAGGTGCAGCGCCAGGTACGCCCAGTGCGCGGTCATGTGGGTCCGGCTCCGGTAGACCGTCTCCGCGGGACCACGTCGGTACCACTTCAGCAGGATGTCGTCCTCGCAGAACGTCAGGACCCGCCGGTGGCGCGCTCCGAAGCGGAGTGCCCCGGCGCCTCCGGCGGCCGCGCGTTCCTGCAGCACCGCGAGCAGACGGGCCACGTAGCGCCAGCAGTAGCTCTCGTACAGCGGGACCTGCTGACCCGCCACGTCCGGCTGCTGGGAGACCCAGCCGCGGTAGGTGTCCCCGGCACCGCTCGTCCCGAGGTCGGTGGACGGCACCGAGGTGGCGATCATGTTCTCGGCGTACCGCAGCGCGACATCAGCCCACTGCTCCGCACCGGATGCCTCGTACATCGAGGTGAACGCGTCGAGGGCGTAGGCCAGCCGGTAGAAGTCCCAGCTGTCCGGTGACCGGGACAGGGGCTCGCTGTCGGCATCGAGGGCCGCGGCCTCCCCGTCGAACCGGGAGGTCCAGTGGGCCGGGTCCCGCCGCGGACGGGTCGGTCGGGACACCGACACCGGCGCGACGCCGTCCGCACAGCCTGCCACCAGCGCGGACGTCGCGAGCCCCACAGCGCCCGTGAGCACGGCCCTGCGTCCGAACCGGGCGCTCACGGCGCCCGCCGTGTCGCGGCCCGGACCCGCGCGAGCACCACCAGCGCCACGACGAGGCAACCCAGGTATCCCAGGAGTGATCCGTACGCGGCGCCGGCCGCACCATACGGTCCGATCAGCACGACGAACGCGACGACACTGACGGCGAAGCCGACGACCTCGACCACGGACGCGGCCGAGCTGCGCCGGTGGGCGATCAGGAGGGTGATCGCGATCTGCGAGACGCCGAAGACCATCGCGGCGGCCACCAGCGGCCACACCAGCGCACCGGCCGGGGCGAACTCCGGCCCCAGCAACGGGACGAGCACCAGCGCCACGGCGCCGCCGACGACGGCGCCCGCCGCGACCGCGTAGGCGGCGATCCCCAGGACGAGCGGGCGCAGCCGCAGCCGTCCGGCGTCGGCGTCGGCCCGCCACCGGCCCAGCCGGGAGTCCGCGAAGGCCAGCAGCGGCCACGCGAGCACCTCGGTCATGGTGGCGACCCCGGCGTAGAGGCCGAGGGCCGCGGTCGAGGCGAGTCCCGCGAGCAGGAACCGGTCGAGGCGCAGCATCCCGCTGTGAGCCAGCGCGGACGGCAGCAGCACCAGTCCCTCCGTGCGGGCCCGCGCGGTCGCCTCCGGCGCGGAGGCCGACCCCGGACCACGCGTCCAGCGGAACCACCAGACCAGGGTGGGCACCGCCCCGACCAGGACGTAGGTGGCCAGCCAGGTCACGACGTGGTCGGACCCGGTGGCCAGCAGGACCGCGGTGACCGCGAGCCGGAACACCTCACCGGTGAGGGTGTAGGCCAAGAACTCGCGTCGTCGGTCGGCGGCGATGGCGACGGAACGCACCGCCCGCACGAACGCGTTGACCACGGCGAAGAGCAGTGCGATCCCGAGGCCGGCGCCCCAGGTCGGCAGACCCGCCAGAGGCGCTGCGAATGCGCCGACCGCGACCAGAACGCAGACACCCGACGGGGCACGCAGGAGCCGTCCGAAGGCCCGGGCCACCGCAGGCGCCGGCGCACCACTGAACGCCGCGACCACGCTGCGGTCGGTCCCGAGGAGCAGCCCGAGGCTGGCCAGGTAGCCGATCTGCAGCAACAGGGCCAGCTCACCGCGCCCCGCGGGGGCCAGCATCCGCGACGACGCGATGTTGAGCACGAACGCCACCGCTGCGGTGATCAGTTGTGCGACCAGCAGCGCGGTCGAGGGGTCGCTGAGGAGACGTCGGAGGCCGGGCCTCCCCCGTCCCGTCGGCCGGATGGACCGATCGAGGGTCATCGCCGCCCGGGCTCCCGTCCGGTCACGGCAGCGGCGAAGGTCTCGTACAGGTCGTCGCGGGCGAATCGTTCCTCGGCGACCTTGCGCGCTGCGACCGAGGCCGCGGCGAGCCAGGCCTCGTCGTGCAGGAGCTCGCGGAGCCGGAGTGCGGCGCGGCGGTGGTCGGTGGGGTCGAGGACGGCCCCCGCCCCGGTCATCGTGAGGATCTCCGCCTGCCAGCCGCCGTAGTTGATCGCCTGCGGCCGGCCGGCCGCGAGGGAGTCGAAGAACTTGTTCGCCGAGTTCGTCTCCATCTCCCGGATCGGCAGGAACAGGCTGGTCGCCACCGTCGCCGCTCCGAGGACGGCGGGCACCTCGCGCTTGGGGATGGTGCGTTCGACGATCACGCTGCGGTCCAGCACACCGAGCTCACGCGCCAGCACGGTGACCTCGTCGCGCTCGCGGCCGCCGCCGACCAGCAGGAACCTGACCTCCGGATCCAGCTCGGCCATCTCGGCAGCGAGGCGGACCAGGTAGCCGACACCGTTGATCTGTCCGAAGGTCCCGATGTAGACGACGAGAGGCCGGTCGCCGAGCCAGGGGCGCGACCGGCGGAAGTCGGCGACCGCCGACGGATCGACGTCGAACAGGGCCAGGTCCGACGCGTTGGACACCACCGACACCCGGTCCGGGTCCGCTCCCTGGGCGATCGCGCCGTCGGCCATCCCCGGCGAGAGCGCGACGACGTGGTCGGCCCGCCGGTAGGCGGTGCGGGCCATGACCCAGGCCGCCCGTCGGGTCACCGGGTTGCCCAACGCCCCGATCGCAATCGGCAGCTCGGGCCAGAGATCGCGGATCTCGAAGACGAACCTGGCCCGGCTCAGAACACAGGCCACCAGTCCGGGCAGCACGATCGTCAGCGGTGTCGAGGACGCGAGGACGACGTCGCCGCGCAGCCGGGTCGCGCGGACGGACGCGGCCGCGGCGAAGTGCAGGAACGCCTGCACGCGCCGCGCGAAGCCCATCGAGTTCGAATAGGGCACCGGCAGCCAGTGCACCGTGATGCCGTCCTCGTCGGTGGTGCGCCACCGGGCCCGGGCCCGTTCGGCCGAGGTGTCGCACGTGAGGACGTGAACCTCGTGCCCGTCGGCGACGAGACGACGGGCCAGCTCGTAGGTGCGGATGCCGCCGGGCATCCGTGGCGTCGCGAAGTACTGGTACAGGTAGACGATGCGCATCGGCAGTCCCGGGATCGCGTCGGTACGGAGGGTCAGCGGGCAGCGGCGGTCATGACCTTCGCTACCGCTGCGGCGGTGTCGGCCACGTCGGTGTCGGTCAGTGTCGGATGCACGAGCAGGGCCAGGGACGTGCGGCCGAGCCCGGACGCGACGGGCAGGCGACGGCCGTCGCGCCAGATCCCGACGAAGGCCTGCTCCCGGTAGATCTCTGCGCAGCCGCCCTGCGAGCAGGGCACCCCTTCGGCCGACACCGCCTGCACGACACGGGTGCGGTCCCAGCCCGGCCGCAGGTCGTCGAGGCGGACCCGTGCGTAGACCCGGTACCAGGACGGCTCGACGTCGCCGGGCACATCGGGGATGTCGAGCGCGGGCACGTCGGCGAGAGCAGACCGCAGGAGGTCGGCGTTGCGCCGGCGGCGCGCGACCCAGGCGTCCAGCTTCGTCAGCTGGCGGCGGCCGACGACGGCCTGCACCTCGGTCATCCGTGCATTGGTGCCGAAGGCGGTGTGCAGCCAGCGGAATCCGGGCTCCGGATCCGGTCGGTGGGCGAGCCCGTGGTCCTTGCCGTGGTCCTTCGCCGACCACACGCTGTGGAACAGGTCGTCGTCGTCGGTGGTGACCGCACCGCCCTCGCCGAGCGTGGTGAGGATCTTGTCCTGGCAGAAGGACCAGGCCGCGACGTCGCCGAACGTGCCGACGGGCCGCCCGTCGACGGTGGCCCCGTGGGCCTGTGCGCAGTCCTCCACCACCCGCAGACCGTGCCGCCGGGCGAGCTCGACGACCGGTCCGATGTCGGCGGGCCACCCGCCGACGTGCACGACGACGACCGCCCGGGTCCGGGGCGTCAGGACCGCTCGGACGGTGTCCGCCGTGAGCCCCTGGCGGACGGGGCACACGTCCGCGACCACTGGGACGGCTCCGCGGGCGGCCACCGCCGCCGCGGTCGCGATGAAGGTCGCGGCGGGGACGACGACCTCGTCGCCGGGGCCGATCCCCAGTGCCCGCAGTGCGAGCTCGAGCGCGACGGTCCCGTTCGCGACGGCGACCGCGTGACGGGCCCCGACGCGCTGCGCGTACTCCTCCTCGAAGGCCCGGCCGTGCATCCCGGTCCAGTAGTTGACCCGTCCGGACGCGACGACACCGGCGACGGCGGCGAGGTCCCCGGCGTCGAAGTGCGGCCAGCCGGGTACCGGGTCGGACCGCACCGGCGCCCCGCCCTCGGCGGCCAGCGTGATGCTGATCGTCATCGCCGGCCCTGTCCACGCGAGTCGACCAGCAGCGCGGCCCCGGGGAGCGGAGCGGGCGCGGCGGCCGGGGACGGGGCCGTCGGCACGTCGGCCGCGACGAGCTCCCGCATCGCGACCGCCGGGTCGCCGTCGACCGCCCGGACCGCCTCGACCTCCGGCGCGCTGAGCTCGACGACCGCGACCTGGGAGATGCGTGGATGACGGGGCCGGGTGTCCACCTCAGACGGCCCGAGGAGCTCCTCGTGGAGCTTCTCGCCGCCTCGCAGCCCCGTGTAGACGATCGGCACGGCGCACCCGTAGATCGCCATGAGCCGCCGGGCCAGGTCGACGATCCGGACCGGTTCGCCCATGTCGAGAACCATGACCTCCGGGTCCCGCCCGATCGCGGCCGCCTGCAGGACGAGCATGCAGGCCTCGCGGATGGTCATGAAGTAGCGGGTGACGTCCGGATGCGTGACCGTCAGCGGGGCACCGGCGGCGATCTGACGGGTGAAGGTCGTCAGGACCGAGCCGCGGCTGCCGAGGACGTTGCCGAACCGGACCGAGAGGTACGGCATCCCGGTGCGCTCGGCCATGTGCGCGACCAGTCGCTCGGTGATGCGCTTGGACTCCCCCAGGACGCTCACCGGCCGGGCCGCCTTGTCGGTGGAGATGTTCACGAAGCACTCGACGCGCACGGCCGCCGATGCCTCCAGCACGTTGAGAGTGCCGAGCACGTTGGTCTTCCATGCCTCCGCGGGGTACTGCTCGAGCATCGGGAGGTGCTTCAGCGCAGCCGCGTGGAACACGACCTCGGGCCGTCGCTCGGTGAACACGACGTCGAGTGCCGCGGCGTCCCGGATGTCGGCGAGCACGACGTCGGGGGTGTCGAGCAGCGCACGCCCGTGCAGCGAGAGCTGCACGGCGTGCAGCGCCGACTCGTCCCGGTCGAGCATGATCAGCTCCGCCGGGCCGGCCCGGTGCAACTGACGGCACAGCTCGGCTCCGATGGACCCGCCCGCCCCGGTGACCAGGACCCGCCTGCCGCGGATGCGCGCCGCGACCGCAGCGGCGTCGATCTGCACCGGGTCGCGGCCGAGGAGATCGTCGATGTCGATGTCCCGCAGGTCGCGGAGGCCCGGCTGGAGCAGCGTGCTCAGCGGCGGGAGCTTCACGACCCGCAGGCCCGACCCGACTGCGGCGACCGAGATGTGCTCGACCTCGACCGCGCGTGCGCCGGGGACGGCGATCACCAGCGTCGTCGCGCCGGTGTCCGCGGCGACCGCACCGATCCGGTCGCGCCCGCCGCGCACGGGGACCCCGGCCAGCATCGCGAGGCGCCGACGCCTCACCGGGTCGTCGTCGAGAACCGCGACGGGGTGCCATCCGGCGGCCGGGTCGGCGAGCATGGAGCGGACGAGCCGGCTGCCGGCCTCTCCCGCTCCGAACACGATGACCGGGGTGGCGTTCCCGATGATGCCGACGCGGCGGCCCCGGTGCCGGTCGACGACGAGGCGCCCGGCAAGCGCGAGTACCAGCGCAGCGGGCCACGCCAACAGCACCGCCGGCCAGGTCGCGACGGCACCCAGCAGCGAGCCGGCGACGAACAGCGCGACGGCTCCGACGCCGCTGGTCCCGGCCAGCACGAGCACCTCGTCCAGACCGACGGGGTGCACACGCATCGTGTACAGCCGGAACCGCTGCCCGACAACAACATGGGCACCCACAGTGACGACGAGGACGCCGATCAGCGCGACGGCCCCGGACGCCACCTCCGCCCGTTTCAGGCCGAGAACCGTCACACCCAGGGCCACTGACCAGGCTGCGACGTCGATCAGTGGAGCCGACCACGCGTGGAACGGCGCTGCCGTTCGCGCCTGCTCATTTCGCATGAGAGACCCCTTCGGGTGAACATGTGAACAGCCTGTGATCGACGACGGAGTCGGTCCGGACCACGTGGCCGTTACGCACGGCTTTCGTACTGCGAACGAGTGAGTGGTGTCAGAGCGGGATCCGGGTCCCCTGGTCCGGCGCGGACGATGGTGCGGTCAGGAACCGTCCCGGTCGGCGGCTCCGTCACGTGTCCGTCCCCGTCGTCGGCCGAGGGCAGCGGGTCCGGCGCGGGCGTCCGTCCGGCGCGGCGGCCCCGGGGGGCGGTCAGCACCACCCCGGCCGGGTGGGCCCCCACCTCCGTCATGGCCCGCAGGGTCCCGGTCAGCGCGATCGCCGAGGTCCGGTCGCGACGCGCCACGAGCACCACCTCGTCTACCCACGACGCGAGTGCGAGTGCGTCGCCGGAATCACCGACGGCCGGGGTGTCGACGACGACGACGTCGTTGCTCCGGCCCAGTTCGGTGACGACAGAGCGGACCGCGAGCGAGGCGGGCAGGTCGATCCCCGGTGGTGGGTCCGTCCCGGCCGGGAGCACGGTGAGTCCGGTGCCCGGTACGGAACGGAGGACCCGCCGGAGTCCGGTCCTGCCGGCGGCGACATCGGTGAGCCCGTCCGCGTCGTCCACACCGGTCGCCAGCACGGTGATCCCGGGGCCGGTCCGGTCGGCGTCGACGAGCACCACCCGGGCCCCCGTCCGTGCCCACGCAGCGGCCAGCGCCGCGGCCACTGTGGATCGGCCGTCGCCGGGTGACGGGCTGACGACGAGTACCACCCGCCCGGGCTGCCCGTCGCGGCGCACGCCCAGCCGGGCACGCAGCCGTCGGACGTCCTCGCCGAGGGTCTCGGTGCCGCCGGGTCGCAGGCAGTCCGCCGACTGCACACGGGCCGGCACCGACCCGAGTACGGGCAGGACGGCCTCGGCGTCGGCCACGGACCGGATCGGGCGGCGCCGCCGCTCGGCCACCACCGCGGCCGCCAGACCGGCTGCGAGTCCCAGCACCGCACCGAGCGCCAGGTCCAGCGCGGGCCGTGGCGTCACGGGGGCGGTGTTCAGGGTGGGCGGTCCGACCGTCCGGATCGTCAGTACCGGCCGGGCGGCCGGGTCCGCGGGCCGTTCGAACTCGGCCACCGTCAGCTCGTAGCGCCGGGTGACGGCCTGCACGACCTGCTGCGCCCGGAGCGGCGTGCCGGCCGTGCCGCGCACGACCACCACCGGGGTGTCCGGTTGCAGCGTCAGTGACAGGTCCCCGGGGACGACGGTCGCGCCCGGCGGCAGGGACGGGTCGGCGGCCAGCTCCCGCGCGAGCAGGTCGGGGTCGAGGAGGGAGGTGTAGGACTTCGCCTTCTGCGTCGCGAGGGTCTCTCCGTCGTAGCTCGACGACGCCGTCCCGGAGGCCGTGGGCGACAGCACCATCGTCACCTCGGACGCGTACCGCGGCGGTGTCGTCGCCACGACGACCGCCGCGACCGCCAGGCCGGTCACGATCCCGGCGAGGACCATGATCCAGCGGGCCCTGATCAGGTGTCGGTAGCTCTGCAGCACGGCGGTGTCCCCTGCTCACGGTCTCGACGGCTGCCGGAGCACTCGTCGGTGGTACCGCGCGTGTTAGCCGCCGGCCGGGGCACCCGGCCGGCGGCCGTCCGGGACCTCGATGGCGGCCGGGCCGACCAGCCGGTCGTACTTGGCCGAGCGCACGCCGGCGACGGCGGTGAGCCACCGGGGGTCGGGGCTCCGACCGGACGCCCAGGCCAGCAGGGCCGCCGGGACGTCGGCCCCGGCGTGGTGGGAGAACGGGTACCCGCCGCCGAACCGGGCGTTGAGCTCGAGCACGGCGGCGTGTCCGTCGTCGTCCACGAACACGTCGACGTCGAGGTTGCCGATGTGCCCGAGCGCCCGTCCCAGCCGGGTCCCGAGCTCCTCCAGTTCGGGCCGCGCGACGGTCACGGCACGGTCGGTCTCGCCCCCGCGCATCGTCAGCTTCCGGCGGGCCAGCACCGTCGCGACGCGGCCGTCGAGGTCGTTCACGACGTCCATCCCGTGTTCGTGACCGGGGAGCATCTGCTGGACGACGATCGTGTGCTCCGGTGGACCGGCACCGGCGAGGGCCGAACGGCCCACCCGGATACCGGCCAGCCGGTGTGCCAGCATCAGCTCGTCGAGGTCCGCGACGACCTCGATCCCGATCGACGCGGTCCCCCAGCGGGGCTTGACGACCAGGGGGAAGTCCAGCAGGCCGGCGTCGAGTCCGGCCCGGGCATCGTCGACGGTGAGGACTGTCCGGGCGGTCGGGATGCCGTGCGCGGTCAGCCAGCCGAACGTGCGCCACTTGTCGGCGCAGATGTCGACCACGTCCGGTGGAGGAAGCACCGCGCGCGTTCCCGCCTCGGCGAACCGGGCCCGGTGCGGGGCGAGGACGGGCAGCTCCAGGTCGTTCAGCGACAGGAGCAACCCGATCTCGTGCTCGCGACAGACCGCGACGAGGTGCTCGACGTACCCGGGGTCGGCGACCGGCGGAACGACGACGGCGCGGTCGGCCGCCTGCATCGCCGGTGCAGCGGCGTCGACGTCGGTGGCGACGACCGCGCCGATGCCCGTGAGCGCGGCGCGGAAGTACTCGACCAGGTAGTGGCGGCGCCCGGCGCAGGTCAGCAGGACGTTCATGCCGGCGCCCCGGGGAGCGCGAACCCGGCGAGGAGGTCCTCGGTCGTCTGACGGCGACGGACCAGCTCGGCGGTGCCGTCCGCGCGCACCGCGACGACCGGTGGCGCGGTCCGGATGAACGGGGGTTGCATGACCAGGGTGTAGGCGCCGACGTTGTCGAACACGGCGATGTCGCCGACCGCGACCGGGCCGGGAATCCCTTCGGCGAGGACGTCGTGCTCCATGCAGGTGTAGCCGACAAGATCGACCGGGCCGTCCGGTCCGGCGTGCGGTCGGTCGGCCCGGTGCAGGGTCATCGGGACCGCCTTGCCGTGTCCGGTGGGTTTGATGTTGTGCACGCTGCCCTCGACCAGCGCCACCGACCGTCCCCGGACGCGCTTCGCCGAGACCACGCGGGTCACGAACCGCAGGACGTCCGCGGTCAGCGCCGTCCCGGGTTCGACGACGAGCTCCGGCCCGTCCTCCGTGCCGAACTCGGCCCGCACCTGCGGCGCGATCGCGGCGGCATAGGCACGGTGGTCCGGGATCTCCACGTCGAACTGCGCCTGCAGGGACGGCGCCATCCGGCCGAAGTAGCCACCACCGACGTTGACGAACCGCGGCGGCCGGTCGGGGAAGTGGGCGGCCGTCACCGCCAGGAGCTTCTTCGTGCGCAGCGCGTAGGACCCCGGGCTGCGGTCCCCCGTCGACACGTGCAGGTGCAGCCCGGCGAGCTCGCAGCCGTCGATGCCGCGGATCCGCGCCACGGTCCGGGTGAAGGCGGGATCGTCCACGTCGAACCCGAACCGGGAGACGGCGCCGGTGCCGAGGTCGACGTTGCAGCGCAGACCGACGAGCAGGGGGTGCCCACTGTGCGACGCCGCCACCTGCTCGACGACGTCGATCTCGTGCTCGGCATCGAGGTTGCAGATACTGCCGTCCCGCAGCGCCGGCTCGAGGTCGTACCCGGGCTTGTGCGGACCGTTGAAGATGATCCGTTCGGCCGGGACCCCGAGCCGGCGCGCGAGCTGGTACTCCATCCCGGACACGACCTCGGCGTAGCCTCCGCGGTCCTGCACGGCGAGCCCGAGGGGCGGAAGGTAGTTCGTCTTGTAGGAGTAACCGATGGTCGTGCGGGGATAGTGGTCGCGGAACGCGCCCTGGAAGCGGTCGTAGTTCGCGGCGAAGGCGTCGGTGTCCAGGACGAAGAACCCGTCCCCGTACTCGTCGCACCACCGGTCGAGGCTCCGCCACGTCGTGTTCATTCCGGCCCTCCCGGGGTCGTGCCCTGGTGTCCGGGGTGAATTCGGTGCGGCGGCGGCTCATCGTTACGCCGTGGGACCGATCCCGGGCGGCGCCGCGGGTCAGACCGACCCGGGCGCCACCGGGTGGATGTAGGTGCCGGGGCGGGTCGCGCCGTCCTGACGGGACACCGGCCCCTGGTCCCACTTCAGCGTCGTCGACGTCGTCTCGTCCGGTGCGGTCACGACGATGTCGGTCGGCGTCCAGCTGTCCCCGGGCAGCCAGGTGATGACGGTGTGCGCGGTCCCGCCCGGCTTGACGACGACCGCGGTCGGCTCCTCCTGGGCGCGCGGCAGCGAGTACGACGGCCCGAACTGCGGGTCGTCCGGGCCGCGCAGGTCGACGCCGCCGAACCCGGTCATGGTGCAAGGCGCGTCGGAGGTGTTGCGCCAGACGATGGTGGTGTCCTTCTGGTTGTCGCCGAGAGTGGTGCCGACCGACGCCTGCACGGTGCTGCTGGTGCAGCGGGCCACCTCGCCCGCCTCCGACGACGACGTCTCCCCCGTCGGCTGCTGCGCGGCCGTGGTGGGCGCGGTCGACAGCGCGGCCGGGGCCTCGGACGGGGCGGCACCTCCGCCGCACCCGGCGACGAGCAGTCCGGCCGACAACAGTCCGATCAGGAGTGGTGTGCGGTGATTCGTCATGTCCGACACCGTTCTCCGGTTCGGCGGAGCGTGCCGCGCGGGAGGCGAGAACCACCCGGCCGAGGGTCGGACCCGCGCCCCCACCCGCGGCGCCAGCTCGTCGACGATGCCGTGCACGACCGCGAAGATGAGGCGGACCGCGTCGTGGTGGGCGGACTCGCGCAGCGCGAACGTGCGGTCCAGCAGGTGCGGGTAGCGCTCGAGGACGGTGGAGCGGTACCGGACGTTGGCACCGAGTACGAGGTCGGCCCCGGCGACGGTCCGGTCGTCGAGCTGACGGGCCCGGAACGTCTCGGCCCGCGCGTCGAGGCCCCAGGGGCGAGCTGGGCTCGGGACAGCGGGTGCATCGGGCCGTTCACGACGGCGGCGACGCCCGCGCTGGAGGTCTGCACGCGCGCCGCCTCGCGCCCCCGAGCCGGCCGACGAGCAGGTTGCGCATCAGCAGCTCGGCCGCGGGCGAGCGGCAGATGTTGCCCGTGCACACGACCAGCACCCGGAGCCGGTCGTCCGGCCCGGGCTGCGCGGGGACCGTGCGGCGGACGTGCCATCGCCCCGGTGTGGAACGTGCGCGGCGGTTCCTGCAGCGTCGCGTGTGCTTCGGCACGCTCCACCAGCGCGGTCATGGGCCCCCGACGGTTCGTCGCCCGTTCAGTCGCCCGTGCGGGCCCCTCCATTCCCGCCGAACGGCCGCGGACACCGGAGATCGTCAACGTTGATGACACGGTGTGACTCCGGGAACCCACGGACCGGGGACGGCGCCGACGACGACGTCGAGCGCCACGGGCGGGCGCCCGTCGTCGTGGTCGTGCGGTGGCCGACGAGGTCGAGCCGGTCCAGGGGGTTGCGGCGCGGCCCGCCCTGCACCCAGGGCGGCGGGTGGAACAGCGGGAACCCGCCGACGATCTCGATCGTCCAGTCGCCGGAGTGCACCATGCGGTGGTGGTGCGGACACAGCAGCACCAGATCGTCCAGGTCGGTGGTGCCGCCGTCCGCCCAGTACCGGACGTGGGGGGCGACACACCACTGCGGCGGCGCCTCGCAGCCGGGGTGCGCGCACCCGCCGTCGCGCTGGGCGAGGGCGCGGTGCTGCCCGCGGATCGCGAGCCGGGCCTCCCGCCCGACGAACAGCGGCTCCCCGGCCGTGCCGAGTACGACCGGCACGGCCCGGGCGTCGCAGGCCAGACGCAGTGCGTCCCCGGCGGCGACGGCGGCGGACAGCCCGTCGGCGCCGAACCCGAGCAGTCCGGCGCCGGTGCCGGTCGTCAGCGTGTCGAGCGGGACGGTGACGGTCAGGGTGACCGGCTGACCGTTCTCCACACCGAGATCCCCGACGGCGAGCATCCGCCGCGCGAGCTCCACCAGACCGTCGCCGGTGCGTTCGGCGGTGGACCGCTCGTCACGGGCTCCGGCCGGCCCGTCCGGCGGGACCGGCGCGGTCAGCGGGGCGCGCAGCAGCGCCGCGGGCTCGGCATCGACCCAGCCCCGTGCCTCGAACCCGGCGCCCTGCGGGCGCAGCTCCGCGTCCACCCGTTCCCCGGTGATCAGGTGGAGCGGGGACAGCGTCCGCGCGGCGTCGACCCGGGCGCGGGCGGTGGCGCGCGAGATGTTCTGCACGATGCGCAGCAGGTCCGCGGTGTCGCGAAATCCGCGGTCCCCGGCCAGCCCGCGGGTGGCGATCTCGGCGACCAGCGCGACGAGTACTCGCGGTCGATCCGCTCCTGGACGTCGGCGACCGCGAGGAGGAGCTCCTCATCACCGGCCTGCCAGACGCCGTCCACGCGCTCGACCTTACTCGAGCATACGTTCGATGAGTGCTCGTTGAGCTGGGAGGACGTCGGGCAGCGGCGAGCGGTCAGCCGGTGAATCCGTCCATGATCCCGTCGCCGTCCAGGTCGGACCCGCAGGCCGCGGTCCCGTAGTAGCTGCTGGTGGGGTCCGAGCAGGCGGACTCCAGTCCGTCCCCACTCACCTCGTGCTCCTCTGCCTGCAACTGCTCCAGGTACTCCCGCTGCGCCTGCTCCTTCGCCGCGATCAGGTCAGGGCAGTTCTTGTTGGTGATGTAGTGCGGGTGGGCCGGGTCCTCGAACTCCGGGTCCGCCGTCGGCTCGCAGGTGTAGAGCACCGGCTCCGGCTCGTCCGCCACGAACGACGCGAGCGGCGCGTCCGGCACCACCACCGGCACGGGCGGCGCCGGGAACTCCCGCGCGACCACGCCGGGCCCCGTCGGAGCCGGGGGCGCGACCGCGACCACCGGCTCGGCGGAGGCGACGGACGCGACGCAGAGCGCGGCGGCCGTCGTCGCCGGCACCAGCCCGGCCAGCAGGGCACGGGAGAGGGAACGGCGTGGGCTGCGGTGCGTCGTCATCGTGCGGTCTCCCCGGTCGGCCGGGCCGCCGGCGCGGCCCTCACCTCCGCTGGATCGCTCCGGACGGACCAGCCCGTTGTCGACCGTTCGGCGGTTCATCGGAACTGACGAGACGGCGGGCCCGCGGTCAGGGTCCGAAGAGCGTCATGACCAGGTCGGTGATCTGCGCGATGTTCGCCCCCGTCCCCAGCACGGCGGCGGCGTGTGGCCGCAGGGACGCCCACCGGCTCCGGACCGCCGGCCGGTCGGGCTCGGCGAGCACGATCTCGGCGGTGAGCCCGTCGAGCTCGCGTACCGCGGCCCGGGCCTCGTCGCCGTCGGCCTCCAGGAGCCGGCCGCGCAGCGCGGACAGTTCGTCGGTCAGCCTGCCGACCGTCACCGACGTCGAGTGGCGGGCGTCGACGTAAGCGTCCGGACCGACGGCGGACCGGTCGAAGTGCGCTCCCTGGAAGTTCCAGTTGGTGCTCATCGGTTCCCCTTCGTCGCCGTGGCGGGTGCCGGACCGGTGGTGACCTTCGCGTCCGGGCCGACGGCGGAGTTCGAGAAGTGCGATCCGCGGAAGTCGTTGATGGTCTGGGTGAACGCCTCCTGGAACTCGACGGCGGAGTAGCCGAGCCGTTCCAGGTGGGCGCCGACCGACCGGAGCAGTACGCGGTCGATGATCTCGCCGTACCGCAACACGTCGGTGCTCTGGAAGTAGCTGCGGAACTCGTCGCCGACCGCCAGCTCCCGCAGGCTGGGGCCTGCGCCGTAGCGGTCGGGGACGAGGGTGCCCTCGGGCTGCGGGATCCGGCGCGCCGACCAGCACTGGCGGATCCGGTCCGGGATCGTCGCCGGGAACCGCGCCAGGTCAGCGCACGCCCGTCCGAACCGGCGCAGGCCGCTCACCGGTTGGTCGATCTCTCGGAAGCTCTCGGGCAGCGGGGGCAGGACACAGTGGACGCGCTCGACGTAGAGGTTCTTGTCGTCGGCGCCGACGTGGACGAACGTGGACAGGACCAGCTGCCGGTCCCAGGTCTCGACCCGGTAGCGGCGGTAGTAGCGGGCCCACTCCTCGGGGGCGACGGCGAGGGCGCGCGCCTCACGCTCGTCGAGCGTCGTGTACGGCGGGCCGTCGGTGAAGGGTCCGTGCAGGACCGGCAGGACACGGGCGGCCAGCGGACCGTCGGCGTGCT
This sequence comes from Pseudonocardia sp. McavD-2-B, assembly GCF_024124365.1. Taxonomy (NCBI): domain Bacteria; kingdom Bacillati; phylum Actinomycetota; class Actinomycetes; order Pseudonocardiales; family Pseudonocardiaceae; genus Pseudonocardia; species Pseudonocardia sp. McavD-2-B. The sequence continues at coordinate 3,432 of NZ_JAMXSG010000046.1, read as the reverse complement.
CGGCGACGTCCTCGGCCGAGGTCATCACGACCTCGTCGAACCGCAGCGCGCCGAGGCGTCCGCCCGGCCCGAGCGAGGACGCACGACGCAGGTCCGACAACGCCTCCTCGATGGTCGCGTGGACGCCGAGGACATCGACCGGAGCAGGCTCGTCGACCGTCTTGTCCCGCGCGACGAGCGAGATAGCGAGTGCCTCCTGGGCCCGGACGAGGCCGGCACCGACGAACGGGTCGAACCCGCGGTGCACGACGAGCGGGACGCGGCCGGGCTGGTCGCCCGGCTCGACACCGGCGTCGATCCGCGCGATCCGCGCGCCGTGCTGGTCGTGCCCGAAGGTCCGCAACGTCCGCTCGGTGTCACTGCCGGGCAGGACCCGCGGATCGGGCCGGAAACGGATCCGCCGGAACCGGCGGCGGGTCAGCCAGCCCACCCAGTACGCGTCCGTCCCGAACACGGCCACGATCACCGCGAACAGCACGGCCGCCACGTACCCGCTGCGCAGCGCCAGGATCAGCTCCGCGAACCCGCTGCCGAGCCGCCCTCCGAACACCGTGACGAACTGGGCGATGCCGTAGACGACCTCGTAGACGAGTGCGCCGGAGGCGATGCCCGCGACGAGACCCACGACCACGGCGCCGGTCACGACGACCGGGGAGCGGCCGAAACCGAAGCGCTGCACGATCGCCAGCGCGGCGGCGAGCACCAGCCACGCGGCGAAGGATCCCGGGCTCACGAACAGCAGCAGCACGAACAGGACGGTCAGCGTGCCGTCACGGACACGGCGCCGCGAGCGGGACGCGAGCGCGTCGCGCAGCACGGCCGGCACGTTCACCCCCGGCGACGGCGGCAGCGCCCGGACGGGCTCGACGGTGTACTCGTCCAGGACGCGCCTGCAGAAGTCCGCGTCGCGGTGGACCGCCGCACACAGCAGACGCGTGGAGTCGTCGCGCAGGAACGCGCCGCAGGAGCCGCAGAAGCGGGCGGTCTGCTGGTGGGCGACGCCGCACTCCGGGCAGTGGACAGGGGACACGGGTCTCCTCGGGGATGGTGGTGGGGTCGGACGGGATCGAGGTCAGCGCGGCGCGGTGTTGCCGTCGGGCCCGTCCTGGGCGATCCGCTTGGCGAAGCAGTCGTCGGCGCCGATGCCCTGCTGGTCGCACCAGGCGTTCGCCGCGTCGGACGTCGTGAAGCCCTGCCCCTCGACGAGCACCCACAGCCCGCCCGTGCGGAAGGACGAGTAGTCCGACGAGTTCAGCAGCAGCACGCCCGGGTAGCTGCCGGCCATGGAGCGCGCGTGGTCGAGGACCATGTCGTCGTTCCACGTCGTACCGTCGATGACCATTCCGGCCCGCTTCGACGACAGCTGCGGTACCCAGTAACCCTGCAGCGACGCGACGGTGCTCCGGTCGGTGTCGGCGAGCGCCTGCAGAGCGGCCGAGGAGTCCACCGGCTCCGTGCTCCACGCCGTGGTGGGCGGGGCGCCGGTCGGCACGGCAGACGTCGGGACCGGGGGGTCCACCGGGTCCGCGCCGGCGGAGCGCGTGTACAGGTAGCCCCCGCCGGCGGTCGCGACGACGACGGCCAGCACCGCGGCGACGGCCAGCGCGACATTGCGCGGGCCGCGGTCGGTGGCCACCGCCCGATCGTGCTCCAGCGCCGGCCGCTACTCTTCCTGCCGCCGTACCGGCGCCGGATGGGCCTCGTGCTCCCCTACCGCCCGGGTAGGCTCGGGGACGGGTCGCGCACCGGTCGGTGTGCCACAGCCGTTGCAGAACCGCTCCCCGGCCCCGACGTGCTCCCCGCACTGGGTACACACGCTCATGGCTCTCCCGCCGTGTCGTCGATCGCTTGTTACGAACGGTCGGTGGGCGTGCGCGGGGCGTTAGCGGTGTCGGGGCTCGAAACGGGCTCTTTGCGACAACATCGTCAGAGATGGGGATGTGTGGTCACGATGTCGTCACGGCGATGACGTTGCCCGACCGACGTCGGCCCCCTCTGCACCCGAGCAACGGCACGGATCCACGGAGTGCTCCGCCTCCGGCGCGTCCGCTCGCCGTCAGCGGCTCATCCGGCGCAGGTCGGCGAGGTGCTGCTCGAACACCTTCCGGTCGTCCTCGTACCTCTTCTTGAGGTCCGTGGTCCGCTTCGTCTCGTCGGCGGTCGCGACCTTCTCCCTGTCCGAGGCCGGTCGCTGGCGCTTCAGACCGGACAGTCGCTTCGTGGCGTTCGCGATGTCCCGGTCGAGGAGCTTTGTACTGCCCACGGAGGTTGAGTACACGCGGACTGGTGGTTTGATCTTGACGTGAGGGAGGGCCTCCGGGTCCGGTGTGGATTGCGACATCTGCACCGGAGACCCAGGAGGCCCTCGTGGTCCACGTTAACGCCCCGCTGTCCCCGACCGGTCGGCTACGCCTGGCCCGCTGTGTGGTCGATCAGGGTTGGCCGCTGCGCCGGGCCGCGGAGCGGTTCCAGGTCGCTGTGAGCACCGCGGCCCGCTGGTTACAGCGCTACCGCGTCGGCGACGCGCCGCGAGCGGCGGATCGTGTCGATGCGGGTGACCTGGCGGTGGGGCCGGCCCGGATCGGTTACCGGCTCGGGATCGCCCCGTCGACGGTGCATCGGGTCCTGACCCGCTACCGGGTCCCGCGCCTGGCCGAGCTCGACCGCGCCACCGGGCGCCCGATCCGCGCCCGCCGCTACGAACACGATGCACCCGGTGACCTGGTCCATGTCGACATCAAGAAGCTCGGCAACATCCCCGACGGCGGCGGGCACAAGGTCCTGGGCCGCGAACGAGGCAAGCGAGACCGCAAACGCGGCGTGGGCTACAGCTACCTGCACAACGCCGTCGACGACCACTCGAGACTGGCCTACACCGAGGTCTTGCCCGACGAGCGGCGCGAGACCGCGGTCGCGTTCTGGACCCGCGCCCAGGCCTACTCCGCTGCCGCCGGGATCACCGTGTCCCGGGTGCTGACCGACAACGGCTCCTGCTACCGCTCCCACTCGTGGCGAGACCTGCTGCGCAACAACGACATCGTCCACAAACGGACCCGGCCCTACCGTCCTCAGACCAATGGGAAGGTGGAGCGGTTCAACCGGACCCTGCTCGACGAGTGGGCCTATGCCCGGCCCTACCAGCGCGAACAAGACCGGCGAGCTGATCTACCCAGGTGGCTGCATCACTACAATCACCACCGCGGACACACCGCGCTACGGGGCCACCCGCCCGCCAGCCGCGTCCCCAACCTCTCTGGGCAGAACAGCTAGGGCGTTGCCGTCCTGCCCAACGACCTGGATCGTCAGTACACCGGACACCAGTACGACCGGTAGGAGACCGACGGCGAACGAGACGCTCCCGGACCCCGGTCCCCGGTCCTCCGCGACGGCGGGGGCGGGCACATCGCCCTCGGTGGTCTGGCCCGGACCGAC